>SVSF01000133.1 GCA_015064425.1 Oscillospiraceae bacterium
TCCTTGCTTTATCACCATGAAGGACAGCAAGATAATCGGAGAGGACGGTTTCCCCGTTCAGGAGTACACTATTCACATCTCTCCCCCAATATATCCAAACGAGGAGCTGAGACTCGGAAAGAACTCGGAGATGATGGCTGAGGAGAATTCAAGAGTATGGCGCGAGATATACGAGCGCGAATACGGTATCCCGCTCAGATATGCTGATGGAGCTGAGGTTTGATCAAGGTAAATAATACTAATAAAATGCTATGCGTTCAAAGAAACGTTTCTTTGAACGCATAGCATTTTTGCAATAAAAAAACACAGGACCGAAGTCCTGTGTTTTTTTATTTGTTATTATTCCTCGGGGAAGAGGAAGTCCTTAAGGCTCTGAAGGTCACTCGTGTATGTCGGTGCCTTCGTCTGGAATTCATCCCAAGCTGTGGACTTGTTTGTTACAGCGTTTCTCCAGCAGTTGTTCATAACGTCATTGAGCTGGGGAGCGTAGATCGTAATAAAGCTGAACTCGATGTGGTCAGCGATGCACTCGTCGAAGATCTGAACAGACTTCTCAACAGTACCGTCTGTCCATGTACCAAAGGTCTTGCCCTTGATGATTCTCTCGATGTAGTAAGCACGTACATTTGTGTAAGAGAGCTCGTTAGCGAGCTGGAGGTAAGCACTTACAAGGTCGCCGTTGCTATAATCGCCATGGTTGATAGCGGTCATAAGGTTGTAAGCGTCCTGAGAGGATGTTCCGTAGTACTTCTGGTTCTCATCGTACTTCGGAATAGGAAGAATACCGAACTTGTGCTCCATTCCACGGATAGCGGTTGCGTCAGACTCGCTGTCGCAAAGGAGGTAGAACGCGAACATAGATGTTCCGTTTATGAAGTGGTGGATAACACGGTTGCAAGACTTGTTAGCGCAAGTACACTGTGTATATCCGGGAAGGTCTACCTGAGCCTGGTTTACACCTACGTTGTTGAGTATGTCGTAAGCCTCTTTTACACCGTTAGCGAGCTTTTCGTTATTTTCAATGTTGTACTCAACGAAACCGTCGTTGGTGTCCTTAACGAGATCGATATCCCAAGCATAGGGAAGAGCGTCTATCGGAACAGATCCGAAGTACGATTCCATAATGAAGGTATCGTTACACTGAGTACCTGATTTTCCGTTTGTATCCTCAACGGGCATTGAGGTCCAGTAGTAAAGGTCTGCGTACTTCCAGTCGCCTGCGATAGCCTGATCCTGAAGGTCTGCGGGATCCGAATCTGTCTTCTTCTGATCATAGAGCTCCTTGTTGAGCCAGATGACGAAGGAACGGTCGAAAACAGTAAGGTTAAGGTCGCCTGCAGCAAAGTAGAGCTTGCCGTTTACGAAAGTACTGTTGTATATAGACTGGTTCCAGCAGGGAAGAGTGAAGTCAAAGTAGGGGAAAATGTCCTTGTCTGCAAGGTTTGCCCAGAATTCGCGGAATTGGCCGCGAGCACCGACGTGAGCGTAGTTAGCTACGAGGTCATAGTTGTGCTCCTCAAGTCCTGCATCCTGTCTTACGATCTTATCAAATTGGTCTCTAACATCGTTGTATTGTGTTCCGCCATGGTACTCAAAGTTTACGGTGATGTTAAGGTCGGATACGATCTGAGCGTTTCTTGTCGAGATAGCCTCGTCAAGGTCGTTCTGATCAATATAGCCTTCTTTTCTTGTGAACTCTCTGTAGTAGGACTCAACGTCTCTTACGAGGATCGTTATATCCTGTCCGTCAAAGTCGAGCTCATCAACGGGAACTGCGGAAACGAGCATATTCTGTCCGTATTCGTCAGTTTCTGTAGTTGTTCCACTGGGCTTCTGTGTGGGAGCCGCTGTGGTAGCCTGAGTTGCCTCTGTGCTTTCGGACTCCTGCTCCTCGCTGTTGTTACAGCCGATGAGAGCACATACCGCGAAAGCGAAAATGAGCAACAAAGAAATGATCTTCTTCATACAAATTTTCTCCTTTATGTATTTTTGAGATGTAAATTTGGTCTCTCTATGCACAGAGACGCCTATACATACTAATTTTGCCATAATTTGTCCTTTATGTCAATAGGCAAGACCGAAAACAGCAAGATTTGTCTTGTTTTGAGCAAGTTTGTACCATAACAAAAATCTTTTGCCGCGATTTTTTGTTGAAAAATATAAATAAGTATGCTACAATGATAGCATAAATGATTTTTGAATAAAAGCTGCGCATTCAGCAAAAATATATTTTAAGCATTTTGCGCTTTAAGGGGGAATCTTATGAGTAAACTAGAGGAAGCAAAGAAATTTTTCGGAAATGACCTTTATGCCACAGAGCAGACGGGAATAGAGATAATAGCGGCTGAGGCAGGATATGCCAAATGCTCGCTAAAGATAGAGGACAGACACAAAAACGCGCTCGGACACGTTATGGGTGGCGTATTTTTTACCATGGCTGATTACGCGTTTGCCATAGCCTCGAATTTCATGCAAGCGCCGACGGTCACCCAGACCTCACAGATAGTGTATCTTACGTCTCCAAAGGGAAAAACTCTGTATGCCGAGACCGAGAAGATACGATCGGGCAAAAAGACTTGCTTTTACAAAATAATGATAACAGATGATACGGGCGAGGAGATAGCATACGTCACCACGACGGGATTTATGGTAGGATAAGCTTTTTACAGAGGAAGTTGAAAAACGACCTCTGTAAAAATTTATGAAAAATAATAAAAAAGTTTTTTCATAAAAGTGAGAAATTTCCAAAGAAAATACGATATTTATAGTTGAGGCAGTATAATTTGTCTTTGGAAAGGAGAAGAAATGGACAACAATCAGAAGTATAAAGAGAGCACGGATACGTTATCTGACGAGGAGATAATCGAGCTTTATTGGAAGCGTGAGGAGCGCGCTATCAAGGCAACCGATAAGAAATACGGAAAATATCTCTATACGATAGCGTATAACATCATTCATGACAATTTGGACAGCGAGGAGTGCCTTAACGATACATACCTCGGAACGTGGAATCGGATACCTCCCGCGAGACCTAATGCCTTTTTGGTCTTTCTGTCTAAGATAATGAGAAACGTGGCGGTGGACAAGTTCAGAAAAAAGACGGCTGATAAAAGAATACCTTCCGAGCTTATAGTATCTTTGAGCGAGCTTGACGAATGCATTCCGTCAGAGGCGGAGTCAGCTCGTTTTAAGGAGATAAGCTATATACTCAACAGCTTTGTTAAGGAGCTTTCCGATATAGATGCCTTTATCTTTGTTTGCAGATACTACTACTCTGACACTGTGGACCACATCGCGGGAATGCTCAAATATTCAAAGAGCACGGTATACAGACAGCTTGCGAATATGAGAGACGAATTGAAGGCGCGTTTTGAAAAGGAGGGTATCACGCTATGAGAAAAAGAGACGAATTCAGGCTTGACGTGATATCGAGCCTTGATGAGGAGATAGTGGATAAGGCTACGAAAAAAAGAATAGCGCTGATGGCTGGTATGAAAAAGACTGCGATCAAGGCAAGGCTTATCGCGATAATTGCAGTGAGCGTTGCTCTTATTTTGATCGCGAGCCTTGTAATGATACCGCATTTTTTGGGCGGAGATCCTTTGCCGACTGATCCCGCACCAACAGATCCTATGCAGACAGAACCTGTGCCTACAGAACCCGTAATACCGATTCAAAAGCAGATACCTGTTTATGAAGGAATGACGGTATCCAATGAAGCACCGTCAGCTACGCTTTCTCTTGATATAATGCGCTTGGGCTCGAAAAAGGTGATAG
>SVSF01000134.1 GCA_015064425.1 Oscillospiraceae bacterium
TGCTTCTTCCGAAGATAAGAACAACACTTACATTCCTAAGCTCACTCGTGCGGATTTCAGAGAAGATGCCGATTACGTTCACATATGTTTTAACAACACTATTTACGGAACCAAGTGGAACTATATCCCCGATACCGGTGATATTCCTCTTGTTGCAGATATGTCTTCTTGTATCTTGTCCGAGCCTTTCGACGTATCAAAGTTCGGACTTATCTATGCAGGTGCTCAGAAGAATATGGCTCCCGCAGGTCTTACTGTTGTTATTGTAAGAGATGACCTTATAGGAAAAATGCGCAGTGACGCGCCCGTAATGTTTGATTACGCGCTTATGGCGGAAAACGATTCTATGTACAATACGCCTCCTTGTTATTGCATCTATATGGCAAAGCTCGTATATGAATGGATCCTTTCCATCGGCGGACTTGATGAGATGAAGAGGATGAACGAGAAAAAAGCAGATCTTCTTTATTCGTATCTTGATTCTCAGAGCTATTACAGCGCTCCTGCTGAGAAAGAAGCACGTTCCATTATGAATGTTACTTTCGTTACCGGAGATGCTGATCTTGACAAGAAATTCGCAAAAGAGGCTGCAGCGGCCGGTCTCGTAAATATAAAGGGTCATCGTTCCGTAGGCGGAATGCGTGCTTCCATTTACAATGCAATGCCTTATGAAGGTGTAGAAAAGCTCGTTGAGTTTATGAAGAGCTTTGCGGAGAATAATCCGAAAGCATAAGGCTTTAAAGAAAGGTTTAAAAAATGAAAAATATAAAGCTTATAAACAAGATCGCAAAGATTGGTCTTGACGTATTTGATGATAATTATATTACAGCAGAAGAGATCGAAGCTCCCGATGCCTATATGGTACGCTCTGCTTCTCTTCATGAAAGTGAATTTGAGCCATCCCTCAAGGCTATTGCAAGAGCAGGTGCCGGTGTAAACAATATTCCTCTCGACAAGTGTGCGGAAAACGGTATCGTTGTATTCAATACACCCGGTGCCAATGCAAACGGTGTTAAGGAGCTTGCTATTGCAGCGCTTATGCTTGCGTCCAGAGGTATTGTTGAGGGTATTGAGTGGGCAAAGACGCTCAAAGGAAATGAAGATGCTGCAAAGCTTGTGGAAAAGGGAAAAGCACAGTTTGCAGGAAGCGAAATAATAGGCAAAACTCTCGGCGTTGTAGGTCTTGGTGCTATCGGCGGCAAGGTGGCAAACGCGGCAAGCTCTCTCGGAATGAAGGTAATCGGCTGCGACCCCTTTATAACTGTTGAAGCTGCATGGGGACTTTCCAGAGCAATTGAAAAAGCATCAAACTATGATGAAATATATGAAAAGTCAGACTACATTACGCTCCACATTCCCGCTACAGCAGAGACAAAGGGAATGATCAATGCCGAAACTATCGCAAAGATGAAGGACGGCGTTAAGATCATAAATCTTGCTCGTGCGGATCTTGTTAATGCAGCAGATCTTAAGGCGGCTATGGAATGCGGAAAAGTATCTGCATACGTTACCGATTTCCCCACTAAGGAGATACTTGATATTGATGGAGTTATCGCAATACCTCATCTTGGTGCCTCTACAGAGGAATCTGAAGAAAATTGCGCAGTTATGGCTGCAAATCAGATCAAGGAATATCTTGAGAACGGTAATATTATAAATTCCGTAAACTATCCCAACGCTTCGATGCCTCACGTAGGTATTGCAAGAATATGCGTACTTCACAGGAACATACCTAATGTTCTTTCCTCTATCTCTGCGGTCATTGCCGGAAATAATATAAATATTGAAAACCTGCTTAACCGTTCAAGAGGGGATTATGCTTACACAATGCTTGAGATAGCGAGCGAAATAGATGATAGTATCACAGACAGTATCATGAAGGTCAACGGAGTTATAAGAGTAAACGTATACAGATAAAGGCTAAATGTTTAAGGAAAGCCACCGCATATTGCGGTGGCTTTCCTAATATAAAAAGCCCCGCTGTACGCGAGGCTTTTTATATTTACTGTACTGTTATAAATTTTCGAACATATCCTTCAAAACTTTTATGGAGTTTTGCGCAGCCATTTTTGCAAACTCCGGGTAATCCATATGAGAGGATTCGTTTCCTCCGTCCGATATGGCTCTGAGTACGGCAAAGGGGATTCTGTTTATATAGCATACCAGTCCGATGGAAGCCCCCTCCATTTCACAGGCAACCGCATCGAATAAACCGACTATTCTTTCTTTTACAGAACTGTCAGCAACGAACTTATCGCCTGATGCGATGGTTCCTTTTACATATTTTATGTTGCATTTATCGATACTTTTGCAGAGCATATCACATAGTTCTTCGGAAGCGGGGAGGTATATTTGGTTAATGCCGGATATGAGTCCCACCGGATCACCGAGTGCAGAAGTGTCCATATCGTGCTGAACAACATTCTCCGATACGGCAATATTACCTATAGAGAGTTTATCTGTTAGTGTACCCGCAACCCCCGTATTGATCAATGCGTCAACTCCGAATTTTATTATCATAGTCTGAGCGCAGATCGCCGCAAAAGTCTTTCCTATCCCGCAGACTGCAAGAACCACGTCTTTTCCGTATAGAGTGCCTTCTGTAAATTCTATGCCGCTTACGGTCGTACGTTTTTGATTTTCGACGAACCTGCAAAGCCCGTCTATCTCTATATTCATTGCTCCGATTATGCCGATCTTTTTGAATTTATTCTGCATATTTAAAATCCACCGTTGTAAGTTTTTCCAATATTTCTAAGTATGCCCCAGATTCTTTTTTTGCGGAATCAAGGCTGAGATTAAGATAGTTTCCGCACTCTTTTCTTTTGGCGCCGAACATTTCACCTTCGTACGCTATTATCTTTTTGAGTATTTCTTTAGTGAGTTCAAATACCTTCAGGGGCGCTTCATCTTTTACGAGAAAATAAAATCCCGTCTGGCATCCCATGGGACCGAAATATATAACGTTATTTGAAATGTCGGAATTTCTGGCAAAGGTTGCAAACATATGTTCAAGACTATGCATGGTAATGTTGTCCATATAGGAGCCTGCATTGGGTTTACGTGTCCTGAGGTCGTATGTTATTACGTCACCGTCGATTCTTGATATGTATATACCGGGTTCAAGAAGATCGTGATCTACCTTGAAACTTTCAATTTTATTGTAGCTTTCCATTATTCAATGTCCTCGGTTACAGTTTCCGGAGGAAGCTCAAGCTTTTCCGGATGTTTCATATAGCTTTCAAATATCTTGAAGGCGCTTGCGTAATAGTGTCCGTCTACTATACGTTCGTCTGTTGTGCATGTGTAGTCAATGTATTTCATGGTTTTTACCGAGCCATCCTCGCATACCTTGTATTCTCTGCGCTTTGCACCGAATGCAAGGAAAAGGGGGCAGGTTCCGAAATTAAACAGATGGTGGTATACCGGAGCGATTCCAAGAGAACCCAGATTGGTCACGTAAAGTCCGCAGTGGAAGGGAGATGCCTCCTCTATGGCTTTGGGCATAATACCAAGAAAATCCATTGCACTCATCAGATTTACAAAGCCTCTGAGCAGAAATACGGGAAGCTTTACAAGAGCTCTTGAAACGCTGTCCATCTCATTTGTATCACCTTCGGCTACTGCATTGTCTATAGTTTTATTTGCTGCATCATATATATCGAACAAAGTAGCATCCGGCTTCAGGTGAAGTTTCATATCCGTATCCTGAGATTCAAGTGTGAGTCCTTTTTTTACAGTCATACAGA
>SVSF01000135.1 GCA_015064425.1 Oscillospiraceae bacterium
GTCTAACATTTTTTTGCTCCTTAGATTTGATCGTCAAAAATTTCTTTTCCGAAAAGCTTTTCGGCTATATCGTTGAGGTCGTCGTCATTTGTAAATTCGATCTCGATCTTTTTTGTTTTTTGATTATTTATTATATTTACTCTTCTTCCGAGCCTTTTTGTGATAGTTCTTGAAAGCTCGGCGGTGTAATCCACGCTTTTTTCAGAGATCGGCTCGGCTTTTTCCTTTGCAGAGTTGAGTTTTTTCACCAAAGCCTCCGTCTGTCTTACGGATAGGCCTTTTTGTACGGTTTCTCTTGCGGCGCCTACCTGTGCCACAGTATTCTTGAGAGCAAGAAGAGCTCTTGCGTGTCCTGCGCTGAGCGAACCTTCTTCAAGCAGTTTGAGAACCTCATCCTCAAGCTCCGTAAGTCTCATTGTGTTTGCTATTGTACTTCTGTTCTTGCCTATCCTCTTTGAAAGTTCTTCCTGCGTGAGTCCATACTCTTCGACAAGAGATCTGTACGCTTTTGCTTCTTCGACGGGGTTCAGGTCTTCCCTCTGCACGTTTTCGATGAGGGCTATTTCTGCAACTGCTTTATCGTCAAGCTCCATTACTATTACGGGAACCTCGTTCAAGCCTGCCATTTTGGCAGCTCTCCACCGTCTTTCCCCCGCAACGATCTGATACATGCCGAAATCCGATTTTTTTACGATAAGCGGCTGTAAAAGTCCGTGAACGGATATAGAATCTGCAAGATCCTTTAAAGCCTCGGGATCAAAGCTCTTTCTGGGCTGATCCATTCGAGGTTCGACCTCGGATATTCTCAAAGTACTTATTTTTTCGTCCCCATCCGTGAAATTATCCATAAATATGGCATCAAGTCCACGTCCGAGGCCGGTATTCTTGGGTTTTGGCATATTTTCCTCCCTTTGCCGTAGCCTTTTTGTCAAATACGCTCTGTTATTTCCTTAGCAAGTTGTGTATACAGAATGCTTCCCTTAGAGTACTTGTCGTAATACATTACGGGCATACCGTAGCTCGGCGCCTCGCTCAGTCTTACGTTTCTCTGTACCATAGTAGAAAACAGCTTGTCTGCATAATATTTTTTCAGTTCATCAAGAACCTGAAGGGACAGATTAAGTCTGCCGTTGTACATAGTTATAAGTATCCCGGTTATCTCAAGAGTCGGATTATAGAGTCTCTTTACCTGTCTTATAGATACCATAAGCTGCGAAAGTCCCTCAAGAGAATAATATTCACATTGCATCGGAACTATGATTCCGTCAGCCGCCACAAGTGCATTTATGGTAAGAATTCCGAGAGAAGGCGGGCAGTCGATAATTATATAATCGAACTGATCCTTCACGTAAGCCAAAGCTTGCTTAAGTTTTCCTTCCCTTTCGTCTGTCTGTACGAGCTCGAATTCCGCACCTGCAAGGATTATATTTGCAGGCATTATCCACAAATTCTCGTATTCCGTCTGAACTATGCAAGATTCCGCGCTGCTTCTTTTTATCAGCACGTCATAAGTAGACAAACGCATGTTCTTTTTGTTTATACCGACTCCGCTTGAAGTGTTACCCTGCGGGTCCATATCTATCAACAGAGTTTTCTTCTTAAGAGCTCCGAGAGATGCAGCAATATTTACCGCCGAGGTAGTTTTTCCTACGCCGCCTTTTTGATTGGCAAGAGCGATTATCTTTCCCACGACAACACCTCCGTTTGTTATTGCCGGATATACCGGCACTGTACAAATAATTATATCAACAAAGGCATTGAATGTCAATAAGATAGCTGCTTAAGAATGCATTAAAGAAGCAATTTTAATAAAAATGTTTCACGTGAAACACTTTTAATCTCACGTGCGTCTTTTGGCGAGATTGTTTCACGTGAAACACTTTATGTGCCTCTTTCCTTCGCTTTGGGTATTCTTATTATCAGCTCTATACCGTTTTCGCCTTCTTTTTCCTCTTTTTCTATCCCGATCCCCGCCTTATGCACCGTAGCTATGGCTTTTTCTATGGTGTTATAAAATATTCGTATATCTTTTATTACAAACTTCCCTTTTCCTCTCTTTTTCGCTCTTTTTTCGACATATAGGCTTTCTTCCACATATTTCTCCGCCTCAGACACGTTCAACTTTTTTTCGGCTATGTGCCTCAGCGCCTCTACCCTCCCTTTTTCATCCTCCAGCTTCAGCACCGCTCTAGCGTGTCTCTCGCTTAATCCGTTTGAGAGAATTATACTTCTCTCCTCCGTATTCAGCCTCAATATGCGGATCTTGTTGGCAATATATGACTGGCTGACGGACAGCATCGAGGCAATCTCTTCCTGAGTCATTCTGTGAAGCTCCATAAGAGACAATAGCGCTTCTGCGGTTTCAAACATATCAAGGTCTTCCCTTTGAAGATTCTCTATGATAGCAAGCGTGGCGGAACGCTCATCGTCCGCATTTATCACGATGCACGGGACCTTCGTCATACCAAGCACCCTTGCCGCTCTCAGCCTGCGCTCTCCTGCCACAAGCTCATACTCACCGACCCCAAGACTTTCGCAGCATCTCACAGTAAGCGGCTGAAGTATACCGTATTGCTTTATACTGTCCGCAAGGCTTAGTATCGCCTCATCGCTGAAGTTTTTTCTGGGCTGGCTTCTGTTAGGCAATATTTTCTCTACGGGAAGCAGATATATCCTCCCAAGCTCGGCTTTTTCTTCATTTCCATTTTCTTCCTTTTTTTCACTGTAGTATTCCGAAAAGCAATTCTTGAACCATCTCGACATTTACCCGTCCTCCGTATCTCAACATATATCAACAACATATTACCATATTTTACCATTGTTGTATGCTGAATTTTGTCATCGAACGGTGGCTCAGACTGACGCAAAAAGCCGACAGATGCTGATTTCTGTCGGCTTTTCGTTATTTAAGGAATCCGTTTATTATCTGTTCTTCCGCTTCTTTTTCAGTAAGTCCGAGAGTCATAAGCTTTATAAGCTGCTCTCCCGCTATCTTACCGATAGCTGCCTCGTGAACGAGGCTGGCTTCAAGATTGTTAGCATGTATCTGAGGAACTGCGCTTACGGATGCTTTATCCATAACGATGGCATCGCATTCCGTATGTCCGTAACACTTGGAGTTGCCGTTTACGTTTGAAATAAACTTCTGGTATGAATGATCCTTAGCAACGGATCTTGATACCACCTTTGCGCTGGAGCCCTCTCCGTTAAGATCTACGGAAAAATCAGTAATGGCTTTCTGTGTTCCGTGGGTCATAATGCTTTCGCGTATTACCAGAGAAGCTCCGCCAGCCACCTCAGCTCTTGTGATCCTTTCAGTAGAGTCTATGCCTTTTATCTGCAGAGTCTCCATCTCCATATACGCATTCTCGTCAAGCTTTACGACAGTAGTGGGATTCATGAGGTTCTCTCCGGTTCCGTCTCCCTCGCCGTAATGCTTTTCCACATACTTGACCTTTGCATTCTTTCCCACGTAGAAGCTGTGGACACCGTCGTGCTGTGAGCTCTGGTCTCCGCAATTGTGTATTCCGCATCCTGCGATTATGACAACATCGCAATCGTCTCCTATGTAGAAATCGTTATACACCATATCCTTAAGCCCGCTTTCCGAAATGATCACGGGAATATGTACGCTTTCTTTTTTTGTTCCGGGTCTTATGATTATATCAATTCCGGGTTTGTCCGTCTTTGTAACTATATTGATGTTTTCCTTTGTGTGTCTTCCACCGAGTCCGCCGTTTGAGCGGA
>SVSF01000136.1 GCA_015064425.1 Oscillospiraceae bacterium
GTTTGCAGTGTTTGAGACCTTTGGCTTTAAGAGTGGACGAAACGTAGATAAATTTGCCGACTGCACACCCCTCCGCTCGGATAACGGCCTTGTTTTCCTGCCGAGGTATATAAATTCCTTTATGTCGCTTAAGGTCGAGCAGTACGTTGACCTTGATACACACGGAATGTTCATCTGCTCTATAACCGAAGCAAGAGTTCTCTCGGATAGGGAGACAATGACATATACCTATTATCAGAACAACGTAAAGCCAAAGCCCAAGACTGAAGGAAAGAAAGGCTACGTTTGCGTGGTGTGCGGATATGTTTATGAGGGTGAAACTCTCCCCGAAGATTTTATTTGCCCGTTGTGTAAGCACGGGGCATCCGATTTTGAAGAAATAAAATAAAAATAAATAAATTTTTATGATAAGGAGATAATAACTATGAAAAACACTAAATTCTACATTTGCGAGCATTGCGGCAACATCATCACAAAGATCCACGACGCCGGAGTCCCCGTGGTATGCTGCGGACAGAAAATGACAGAGATTGAAGCAGGCGTGGTCGAGGCAAGTAAGGAAAAGCACATTCCTGTTGTTACACTTGAAGGAAATGAAGTAAAGGTATCGGTAGGATCGGTAGCTCATCCTATGACTGAGGAGCACAGCATTACTTGGATATATCTTGAGACCGACAAGGGTGGTCAGAGAAAAGAGCTTCTTCCCGGCGCTGAGCCTGTAGTAAAGTTCGCCCTCGCTGATGAAAAGCCTGTAGCGGTATATGCTTACTGCAATCTGCACGGTCTCTGGAAGGCTGAAGTATAAGGAGAAAACGCAAATGTTAAACTCCAAGGTACATGAGCTTCTTAATCAGCAGATAAATAAAGAGTTTTATTCTGCATATCTTTATCTTGATTTCTCCAATTATTTCAAGTCAAAAGGACTTGACGGCTTTGCAAACTGGTATATGATCCAGGCGCAGGAGGAAAGAGATCATGCAATGTTATTCTACACCTATCTGCAGAATGAAAATATGCCTGTGACGCTTGATGCTATCGCAAAGCCCGATAAGCACTTCGAGAGTCATATGGACGTTCTTCGTGCAGGACTTGAGCACGAGGAGTACGTAACATCCCTTATTAATGATATTTACGGTGCGGCGTATGACGTAAGAGATTTCCGCACGATGCAGTTCCTTGACTGGTTTGTAAAGGAACAGGGCGAGGAAGAGACCAACGCAAATGATATGATCTCAAAGATGGAGCTTTTCGGCTCCGATCCAAAGAGCCTTTATATGCTTAATCAGGAGTTGGCTGCGAGAGTTTATTCCGCTCCCTCTCTTGTACTATAAAAATAAAGAAAGGTAGCTTTCAGTCTTTGAAAGCACAAGTAAATAACAATGAAAAAGTACGTATGTGACGCTTGTGGCTGGGAATATGACGAAGCAGTCGGTGATCCTGCTAACGGAATCGCTCCCGGAACGAAATTTGAGGACCTTCCCGAGGATTTTGTTTGTCCCCTTTGCGGAGTAGGCAAGGATAGCTTCAGCGAAGCGTAAAATAAAAGCGAGGCAACGCTGCGGCGTTGCCTCGCTTTTGTTTGGTAGGTATTTATTACAAATATTTATTCTCATCTTTTTGAAATCTGTCATATTTTCACGAAAGTGTATAAATATCCAAAAATTCTCTTGACATATTCGATTTTTGTATTATAATATAATATATATTTTGAATTTGCGATGTATAATTATCCACCGAAAGGAATTGAAATACAAATGTATAAGGTTTTCATTGACGGAAGCGCAGGTACTACGGGACTTCGTATATACGAGCGCCTTTCGGAGAGAAAAGATATAGAGCTTGTAAGCCTTACTGAAGATAAACGCAAAGATCCCGAAGCAAGAAGTGAGGCGCTTAACAGTGCCGATATTGCTTTCCTTTGCCTTCCTGATGCGGCGGCTGTAGAATCGGCATCCTTCGTTACGAATAAAAATACAGCAATAATTGATACTTCTACTGCACACAGAACAGCGGACGGCTGGGAGTATGGTTTTTCCGAACTTAAAGGAAGAAAGGAAAAAATTGCTTCCTCAAAGCGTGTAGCCAATCCCGGGTGTCACGCAAGCGGATTTATAGCGCTTGTTGAACCGCTTGTCAGAGCAGGTATAATTGCAAAGGAGGCTCATCTTAGTTGCTTTTCGCTTACCGGTTATTCGGGCGGCGGAAAAAAGATGATAGCTGATTATGAGGCAGACGGAAGAAATACCGCTCTCGATTCTCCCGCTATGTACGGAAATACGCAGCAACATAAGCACCTTCCCGAAATGTCAAAGATCTGCAGTCTTGACAATCTTCCCGTTTTTTGTCCGATAGTTGCTCCGTTTTATTCCGGTATGCAGGTGACAGTACCTCTTTTTGCAGAGCAGATAAAAGGAACGGCAGAGGATATAAAATCAGTATACAAAGATTATTTCAAAGAAGGACTTGTTCGCTTTGAAGAGAATGTGAGCGAGAACGGATTCCTTTATTCAAACACTTTCTCGGGAAGAGATGATATGCAGGTAACTGTTGAGGGAAATGCTGACAGAATACTTCTCGTTTCGAGATTTGATAATCTCGGCAAGGGCGCATCGGGCGCAGCAATACAGAATATGAACATAATAATGGGAGTTCCCGAGGATACGGGACTTAACGTATAAGGAGATATAAATGAAGATCATAAGCGGCGGCGTTTGTGCCGCAAAGGGGTTTAGTGCAAGCGGAGTTCATTGCGGAATACGTAAGAATAGGACAAAGAGGGACCTTTCTCTGATATACAGTGAAATAAAAGCAAGTGCAGCGGCTGTCTATACGACTAATCTTGTTAAAGGCGCTCCGCTTCTCGTTACAAAAAAGCATATAGAGAACGGAATAGCTCAGGCAGTTATATGTAATAGTGGAAACGCTAATACCTGCAATGCAAACGGCATAGAAATCGCAGAACAGATGAGTTCTCTTACTGCATCCGCACTCGGAATAGATGCATCGGATGTCGTTGTGGCGTCTACCGGTGTTATCGGTCAGCCTCTTGACATAGAGCCAATTAAAAACGGTATTCCGGAGCTTGTCAAGACACTCTCAAAGGACGGTGGTGAAGCTGCAGCCGAGGGTATAATGACAACCGATACTGTAAAGAAAGAGATAGCGGTAGAATTCAGCATAGGCGGTAAGACTTGTCATATAGGCGGAATTGCGAAGGGCAGTGGCATGATCCATCCCAATATGGCGACGATGCTCGTATTTATCACTACCGACTGTGCGATCTCTTCTGAAATGCTTTCAAAGGCTCTTAGGAGCGATATCGCAAATACATTCAATATGGTAAGCGTTGACGGAGATACCTCTACTAACGATATGGTTACTGTTCTTGCTAACGGTATGGCGGAAAACGCTATGATAACGGATGAGGGCGATGATTACAGTGAATTTATGAAAGCTCTCAATACCGTCACCGTATACCTTTGCCGAATGATAGCCTCAGACGGTGAGGGCGCAACAAAGCTTCTTGAATGTAAGGTTAGCGGAGCAAAGGATACTCAGACTGCAAAGACCGTTGCAAAGAGCGTTGTCTGCTCAAGCCTTCTTAAGGCGGCAATGTTCGGCTCTGACGCAAACTGGGGAAGAGTCCTCTGCGCTATCGGTTACAGCGGTGCTGAGGTTGACGTAATGAAGGTCGGTGTTTCCT
>SVSF01000137.1 GCA_015064425.1 Oscillospiraceae bacterium
CAAAGGAAAAGAGCCTTATTTTTTGTTAAAGGAGCCGCGCCTGTGGTGGTGCCGCGGTCAAGGCGAAGCGGTACTTTACAGATGGACGGCGGAAAGTCCCACTCACAAGAGAGAGGGGCAGACGGGCTTCCGCACTCTAAGACTTGTTCACAATGCGGGCGCAGACAACTTAAAGGGTTTTCCCAAGAGCCGTTACCCTGCTCCCATAACTATTGAGCTCAACGGCAGGCGCATATTTGCAAAGGGTTCAAACTGGGTTAATCCCGAGCTCTTTTTCGGCAGAATAAAGGACGAGACCTATAAGGAACAGATAGTGCTTGCTAAAGACGCCAATATGAACCTGCTCCGCTGTTGGGGAGGCGCGGGTATAAACAAGAGTGCTTTCTACTCCGAGTGCGACAAAGCGGGTATCATGGTATGGCAGGAGTTTATGCTTGCCTGTAACGATTACTCGGGCGGGGATGACTACCTTGCCGTTCTTGAAAAAGAAGCCAAAAGCATAATAAAGAAGCTCCGTTCTCATCCTTCACTTGCAATATGGTGCGGAGGAAACGAGCTTTTCAACAGCTGGTCGGGTATGGACGATCAGTCCAAACCTCTACGTTTGCTCAATAAGCTATGCTACGAGCTTGACAGAGATAGACCATTTTTGATGACCTCGCCTCTGTTCGGTATGGCTCACGGCGGTTATACCTTTATAGACAGAGACACGGGACTTGACGTAATGCGGTTATTTAACGGAGCGAACAACACCGCATATACGGAATTCGGCGTGCCCTCCCTTGCTTCAGTGAAGGCACTCAAGATGATAATTCCTGAGGAAGAGCTCTTCCCCATAGAGAGAACGGAAAGCTGGGTACTGCACCACGCCTTTGATGCTTGGGGAAAAGATTCCTGGCTTTGTCCCGATATACTCGAATATTATTTCGGAGAGACGGATTCTCTTGAAGAGACGGTGTCCAACTCCAACTGGCTCCAGTGTGCGGGATACAAGGCAATATTTGAAGAAGCGAGAAGGCAGTGGCCACACTGCTCTATGGCGGTGAGTTGGTGCTTTAACGAGCCTTGGCTTACTGCGGCGGGCAACAGCCTGTTAAGCTATCCTTCAGAACCGAAGCCCGCTTACTACGCGGTAAAGGAGTCTTTGCGTGACGTTATGCCCTCTGCCCGTATAGAGAAATTCGATTGGAATGGTGGAGAGACATTTAAGGCGGAGTTGTGGTTCCACAACGATACGGAGCGCCGTGTCTTTGACAGAATGGGTATATTCCTCAAGATAGGAGAAAGGGAGATATGGCTCTTTGACTGGGATGCTACTACGGAGCCTTTTTCGAATGTCTTAGGCCCTACTTTGAACTATAAGCTTCCGGATATAGGAGACGCGTACAGTATGTACCTTATTATCCGCAGTTCATTCGGTTACTCAAACAGCTACAAGCTTTTGTATCGCAGCAAGGAAAACAAAGATAAAAAGCAGATGAATATATAAAAAATTCCGCCTTGTGGCGGAATTTTTTAATCTTCTATATAGCTTACAAGCTCACTCTCACTTTTTCTCTTTTTTGTGCGGAGTTTATCGCCATCTTTGGGATAGCCTATACATATTACAAGTCTTACCGCTGCGTCAAGATGGCATATTTCCCGTATCTTTTCGTCGTCGAGCCAACCGAGTATGCAGCTTCCTAAGCCTTGCGCTGCCGCCTCTGCTGTAATATAGGCGGAAAGTATGCCTATATCTATTGAGCGATAATCGTTCCCCTTAAGCTTTGATCCCAAAGCGGCGGTAGCACAGTATGGTTTTTCGGATATGACAAGCATTATGGGTACATCGGAGGCAAACCCGTTCATACCCATACCCTGTACTGCGGCCGCAACTTTTTTAGCGGCAGTACCTTTACATACACTTATATGATACGGTTGCCCATTGCAAGCTGAGGGAGAAAGTATTGCTGAAGAAAGTATGCTGTCCAGCTTTTCTTTTTCCACGTCTCTTGCGGGATCGTAGTTTCTGCAGGATTGACGGGTTTTTGCTATTTCTTTAAAATTCATCATAGCTTTCCTTTCATACAGGAAATTTACTTGAGTATAAGAGATATTCCTTTTTCTAAAGCGCTTGCGCTTATCTTTCCGATGGCGTAAGTCACGATATTTCCGTTGCGGTCTATAAAATAGGTAGTTGGTAGCGAATAGGTCTCATAGGCAAAAGATGCTTCAAATTCCGTATCAAAATAGATGGGGAAGCTGTATCCTTTACTTTCTATAAATTGTTTGGCGGTCTCAACTGTTTCTCTTTTTCCGTCAGTGGAATTTATCATCATGAACTCTACATCGGAACCGTACTGTTTGTATGCTTTCTCAAAATCCGGCATTTCTGCTTTGCAGGGCGGACACCAGCTTGCCCAAAAGTTAAGTACAATGGGTTTGCCGATTTTTTGGTTAAGGCTTACCTTATTTCCTTCGACGTCAAGCACAGTAAAGTCTTTTGCCTGTTCATAATTATTTTGGCTTTCATTATTTTGCCCATTGGAACCTTCTTCTTTTTCTTCTTTGGTATCTGTTTCCGTAAGATCATTTTCAGGCATATAACGTTCGCTTAAAATATCGTATAAAAGATATATGCCTATTAAGATCAGTATAGAAAAAAAGATTATAAGTATTGTCTTTGTACGTTCAGACATTTTATTACCCCTTTATCCCAATATAGCGAGAAGTTTTCCGAATAGACCTAACATCATAGATATGCCTACCGCTATGAGAAATATCCCGCTTACGGTATTTATTGTTTTATAATTGCGTTTGATAAAATTAAAGGCTGACTTCAGCTTATCTATAAGAAGAGCACTGACAACAAAAGGAATACCCAGTCCGAGAGAATACACAAGGAGCATCAGAACGGCTGTAAGGATCTTGCCTTGCTGGGAAGCCATCATCAGCGCCGAACCCAAAAAAGCGCCTACGCAAGGAGTCCAGCCTACGGAAAAAACTATTCCGAAAAGGAAGGAGGAAACTATTCCCATGCCCTTCTTAGGGCCATAGCCTTTAATACCTTTCATAAAGTTCAAACCGAATACACCGAGAAAATGGAGACCAAAGCCTGTCACTATAAGTCCCGTTACAATATTCACCGTAGTTTGATATTCCTTCAAAAACGAACCGACAGTACCTGCAAGAGCTCCCATAAGAACGAATACAACGGTGAAGCCGAAACAGAACCCGAGAGAATTACGCAAGGTTTTGGAAGTGCTTCTGTCTTCGCCTCCCGCAAAATACGATACGTAAATTGGAAGCATGGGAAGCAGACAAGGCGATATGAAGGTTATTATCCCCTCTAAAAACATAAGTAAATATTGCATGGCGGCAGTTCCTCTTTTTTAGTAACCCAATAATATATGTCTTAATTATATCCGATGTAAGGAAGGATATCCGTGACCGGGTCACAAAGATCAAATAATCGCTAATATTTCTTCGGCATTTGTATCCGGTTTGACCTTGGGCATTATCTTCACTATATATCCGTTTTCGTCAATAAGAAAAGTCGTACGTACTATGCCCATTCCGACTTTGCCGCACATCTTCTTTTCCTGCCATACC
>SVSF01000012.1 GCA_015064425.1 Oscillospiraceae bacterium
GCAACAGTATTATTTGTTTGGGGCTCATTCCGATTTTTTATAAAAAAGGACTAAAATTGAATCTTAAAAACAAACGAAATTACTGTCTGATCCCAATTATAATATTTCTCGCTGCATATTATGGGTATGCTTTTTATATGAGGTGGATTCCTTTTCCTCAAATGATAGCAATCGCAAATATGTTTTGTATGCCAAAAGAAGCAATTCTTATGATCGGATCGTTAATTTTACCCATACTATCTCTTTACTTTATGTATACAGGGTTGTGTAAAATATTAGAAATTCTTTCCGAAATACGTCAGCAAAGCTATCTCGCGCAGAATCTTCTGTCATGTCTTATTGCATCCGTTACAACCGTAGTTTCGACACAAATAATGAGCGGGGTCGAAATTTCCTCTATGGGATATTTCAAACTCTTTATATGTGCCTTGTTTGTCGCATCGGTAATCATTTTTATATACTGCATATCCAAAAACCTCCTTCCCTCTATACTTCTCGGTTCAAGTATATTTATGATAATTTCGACAATAAATGCCTACGTGTACAGTTTCAGAAATCGTCTGTTTGAGCCTGTTGATATCTTTTCTGCCGAAACTGCAATTAATGTTATAAAAAACTACAACCTACTCCCTATCCCTGTAAATATCCTGATCGGATGGAGCGTTTTTATCATAGTGTTGATAGCACTTTCCTTTTTTCAACATAAAAAAAGGCCGACTATTAGCAACAGAAGGCGATTACTACTGTCAACAACATGTCTTGTAAGTTTTATCTCAATTTTATTGTATGCTAATAGCCTTAAAACTTATCATTGGGATGTTGAAGGTGCTAGATATAACGGATATATTCTCGACTTCTCATCCAAATTCAAAGAGATCGCTGTACAAAAGCCCGATAACTATGATCTGGAATTAATTAACAGCCTAGCTGATCAGTACATATCCGACACAAATGATACTGACAGTGATCCCTCAAAGAAACCGCATATCATTGTCATTATGGACGAAGCTTTTTCGGACTTGGGTATCATAGGTGATTTCTCAACAAATATAGATGTAATGCCCTTTATATCCACCCTAAAAGAAAACACCGTCTGCGGATATGCTTTAACATCCGTATATGGCGGAAATACTGCCAATTCCGAATATGAGTTTCTCACAGGTAATTCTATGGCTTGGATATCTCCGAATGCTGTTCCTTATTACCAATATATTCGTTCATCAACTTATTCAATTGCATCATACCTTAAATCATCGTACGGCTACCAATGTATAGCCATGCACCCTTTTGAATCCAACGGATGGAATAGGCCTGCTGCATATAAGCATTTGGGATTTGACAAGTGCTATTTTATTGAAGATTTCCCACAATCACACATTATACGAAATTATGTCAGCGATCAAGAAATGTTTGAATTTCTGATTCAAACTTATGAAACACAAAAAAGCAATCCACTGTTTATTTTCGGCGTAACTATGCAAAATCATGGAAACTATTCCTACACAGGAGAAAACTATACCAAACATATTTCGCTAACCGACCATATCAATACTTTCCCCAAAATTGAGCAATATCTTTCCCTAATTCACGAAACCGATAAAGCAGTAGAGAAATTAATCACTTACTTTCAAAATGTAAGCGAAGACGTAGTAATCGTATTTTTCGGAGATCATCAACCATCGATAAGTGAAGAATTCTTTGAAAGCATCAACGAGGCATCAGAAAACTCATTAGATAAGCAGCAGTTGCTCTATAAAGTCCCATTTTTCATTTGGGCTAATTATGATATTGAAGAGGACAATATAGAGTGCACCAGCCTAAATTATCTCTCAACCCATGTTTATGATGTTGCTAAAATCGCATTGCCTCCATATAATAAATTTCTTTGTAAATTAGAAGAAGAGATTCCTTCCATAAATGCGAATGGATTTTATTCTTCCTCCAACAACTGTTATCTGCCTTTTTCTAAGGCCAGTTCAGAAGAACTGGTATGGCTGGAATTATACGAAGCTCTGCAATACAACAGCATATTTGATAAAAAGAACAAAAACGAAATTTTATTTCCTTCTTCTTGAATATAAGACAATCAAATAGGATGTACGCAGCAAATCAATTCAAAAATATCCAGTTCCCAGTAGGTTTATCGGGCTTCTGTTACTCTAACATAAAAAAGCACCTTTCGGTGCTTTTTTTACGTATAAAAGTGATGAACTGCAAGGGATGATGCAACAAGGGACTCCGACATTACCTTTCCCGGGCAAAGGGCGAAATCCTTCTTTAAGAGCAGATTGCCTTTTATCTTTTCGGATATATACTTTATAAGCTTTTCGGGTCTGTACGTAAGGTCTCCGCAAAGCACTATCATATCAAGATCGAAAATATTGTTTGCCGTTATAACCGCTGTGCTGAGATAATCTGCTTCTCTTTCGATAAGCTCGTCGTCATCTGCATCGGCAAGTTCTTTCCAGGACTTATATTTACTACCCTTAAGAAGATTGGATATCAACGCATACTTTTCAAGGCATCCTCTGTTTCCGCATTCACATTTTTCGCCGTCATATCTGATAGAAACATGTCCAAGCTCACAGGGACCTTTAAAAAGCTTTCCTCCCGCAAAGATCCCGAATCCGATACCTTCACCCATACGGATGCTCATAAAATCGCCCGCTTCCTTTGCTATTCCGAAATACCTCTCTGCCAAGGTGGTAGCGAAGGAACAGTTTGTCAGTACAGTATCGTAACCGAGCTCTTTCTCTATTTTTTTCGCTATGGGATAATTATGCCATTTATCGAAGTTGGGAGGATTGAGAATCACTCCGTTCTCTGTATCAACGGGTCCGGGAGCGGCAATGGCTGTTTTAAATATCTTAGAGGTATCTATTTTATTTTCTTCGATCATTTCGCCAACGGCTTTGGAAATAAGCTTTACCGAGGTATCGGGATCGTTAATGTCAAAGCTCTTTTCCGCAAGATTTTTTCCGCAGAGATCGTTTACTCCTACAGTGATACGAAGCCTGCTTATGTTTATTCCAACAGAATAAAAGCTGTCTCCGTTTATATAGAGCATAATGGGATTTCTGCCCACGGTGCCAACGTACGCCTTTTCTTCAATAAGCACGTTTCTTTCCTTGAGCTCATCGATTATTATTGTTACCGCCGCCTTCGTAAGTCCGATCTTTTTAGCGATACCCGCCCTGGAAATAGGAGCGTCGTTAATAAGCGACAGGATCATTTTCTCATTTTTTTGACGCATAATTGCAGAGTTTGTAGCTCTTGCCATATCTTTCCGCCTTTCTGTGGAACAGTTTTATTTATAGTCTACGATTCATAGTATCATATTTCTCAAAAAAAGTCAATTTTTGTCTATATATTTTATTATTTTTTTATTTTTTATGTCAAATTTCTCTATACCGAGAGATGCAAGTGCGTAAAGTGCAGCACCAAAAGCTGCCTCTTCCTTGTGTGCGGGCACAAACATTTTCATGCCGAAACGCTTCTCACATACTTTTGCAAAGTGCGGATTCATTCTTATGCCGTTGCCCGAGCCTATTATCCTGCGAGCATCGCAAGCCATTTTTTTATAAAGAGAATAGAGCTCCTCTGCCATGCCGTTTAATACAGCGCGGGTAAGGTGTGTCGCTGTGAAATTTTCCGTAGTTATGCCGATAACGGAACCTTTTAGCGAAGGATCCTCTCTTGTTCCGGCAAAGCGGGTATCAGCAACAAGATCGCTGTCATCAAGTTCCGACAGCATTTCACCCATTACCGAATATACGGTTTTCTCATCGGTCTCGGTAAATCTCGATACCAATCCCATATAGAGATCTTTAAGCATAGAATAAGCTCTTCCGCCGCAAAGGGCAGATCCGACAAGCAGATACTTTCTGTTAAAATAAGGTCTTACCTCTATTCCCTTTTCATCGATTGCTTTATCGGTCACTATAGAGACCTGTGCTCCCGTTCCAACGTTAATAAGCACGTCTCCTTCTTCGGAAAGAGATGAAAATACGCTTGCCTGATTATCGCCTATCGCAACCGATACAGGAATTCCCCTATATTCTCCCGCAATAGCGAAATCCGAGCTCAGTTCCCCGCCATGCTCCGCATTTTTGCCAAAGCTTGCAGAATTTGTCTCGTGTATTATAGGTGTCTTACGTCTGCAAAGATGCATTACAAAATAGTCTTGTACGGTGCAATAGCAGATCGCCTCCTTTGGGCGTACACCATTTTCCCTATTGTAAAAATCGGTAACGCCGCCGTAACCGGTATTGCTTCCCCAAAACTTGGCATAGGTACTGTCCTTATAGGGTAAATCTCCTCTTTTATCCTGCCACGTGTAAAGGGGGCTTACTGCGCATCCGTACTCATCAATATACACGATGCCGTGCATCTGACCCGTTATCCCGATCGCGGATATTTCTTTACCCAATTCACTGTCAAGAACCGCATCAAGGCTATTCTTTGCTATACGAATCAGCTTTTCCGCATCCTGTATCTTTTCATATGCTCTGTCGGTCTCTATAAAAGCATTACTGTTCACAGTAGAAGAAAATCCCTTTTTCCCCTCTGTATCTATCACCACGGTACAAATACTCGTAGTTCCTATATCAATTCCTATTGCCTTCATTTTACCCCAATCCTTTTCATTAACGACCTGCCATCCTTTTACGGCAATTATGCATTTTTATTATCCCATCCGCAATGTTCGCCTATAGTCTCGGATCTTGTGTCGTTTATCTCGGTTATTAGAGAGGATATCTTTTCATATACGGCCTCCACATCCTTTTCAAATTCGGATGCGGGGACACGCAGCATACCGGTGCGCAAGGCACTGAGCTGTATCATTCCGTCGGAAGTGACTACCTTTACTCTGTAATTTTTCCCGATATCATTTATAAGCCGTTCAATATATGCATCGGCTGTTTCTCTTTCCTTTGTGTAGACAACGTGTACCCCGTTTTTATCAAAACGTTCTCCTTCTCCTCCGGGAACAAGATAAGCATCGAAAACCAACACCGTCTCCCGACCGGTAAAGGCACAGTAATTGCTGAGTATCTCCGTAAGCTTTATCCTGGCAGCTTCAAGGTCAGTATCCGCGATCGCCTTAAGATCTTCCCATGCAAATATTACGTTGTATCCGTCAACTATGAGCAATTCGTCTTTTTTTGCCGTTTCTGTCCTTTTTTCCTCTTTGTTAAGGGGGCGTACCGCTGCAATTCCATAGTCACGGCGCTTTATGGGTCCGAACTCTCTCAGCATTATCTCCTCAAGCTCCTTGTCGGATATACTGATATTTCTGTGATTCAAAGAGGCCTTTTCCACACATCGTTCTCCTGCGAAACAGCTTTCGATGTGCATATATTCGGGTACCTCATTCCACTTAACGTTAAATCCCGCCCCGTGTGCACAAAAGACGGAGTCACAAGGATTTTCCGTATCAGCTTCCGCTCTGTAAGCCATATCGGTTATGACCTTTTCACTGTTGTGGCATACGTCGTAGCCCTCTACCTCAACGGAAAGTCTTCCACGCCCTCCCGTATAAGAGGCAAGCTCTGCAGCATATCCTTCAAAGCTTGTGACAGGTACCCTTCCGGAAAGGCGGTACATATCCCCGGATTCCTCGGGAGCTCCGAAAATTCCGTTTCTCGCTCTTATATCATTTATAGCTCTGCCTATCTGCTCCGGCGGAACTTCAATACAGAAGGAGTAGTATGGTTCAAGAAGGATCGATTCTGCCGACATAAGTCCCTGCCTCACGGCTCTGTAGGTGGCTTGTCTGAAATCGCCTCCCTCCGTATGCTTCTGATGTGCTCTTCCCGCCGCAAGACTTATCTTCATATCGGTTATGGGAGAACCTGTAAGTACGCCCAAATGTTGTTTTTCGGTCAAATGAACGTATATGAGCCTCTGCCAATTTCTTGCAAGCGTGTCCTCATTTATATTGGATTCAAAGCGCAGTCCCGAGCCTCTCGGCAAGGGCTCAAGGATCAAATGTACCTCTGCATAATGTTTCAGCGGCTCATAGTGACCCACACCCTCAACCTTTGCTTTTACGGTCTCCTTATACATTACGCGTCCCGCACCTATATCTATATCCAAGTCGAAGCGATCCTTGACTATACTTCTGAGTATCTCCGTCTGCACCTCTCCCATAAGGCTTACATGTATTTGCTGAAGATATGAATCCCAGCTGAATTTGAGCTGAGGATCCTCCTCTTCAAGAAGCTTAAATTTAGGAAGTATAAGCTGAGGGTCAGCTCCCTCCGGCAGCTTTACGGTATAACTCATCACCGGTTCAAGATAAGGTCTTCCGGCTCTCCTTTCATATCCCATGCCCTGTCCGCCGTAACTGTCGGCAAGTCCCGTAACAGCGCACACTTCTCCCGCTTCCGCTTCATTTACCGATTCGAATTTTCCGCCCGAATATATACGTATCTGGCTTATTTTCTGTCCGTCTATACTGTCTCTGACACAAAGCTTACCGCCCGTTACCTTAAGATGTGTCAGTCTCTCTCCTTTTCCGTCGCGGCTTATTTTGAAAACTCTGGCGGAAAAACTGTCGGGATATTCACAAGGCAAGGTTATTTTGGGAAGCAATTCCAAAAACTCATCTATTCCCTGAAGCTTGAGACCCGAGCCGAAAAAGCAGGGATATGCGAGTCTCGCCTTTATAAGCTCTGCAAGATCTCCTTCCGAGACTGCCCCACTCTCTAGGAATTTTTCAAGAATATCTTCACGGCAGAGAGCGATCTTTTCATCTCTGTCGGGACTTTCGTAATCAAAGCACAGATCAGACAGCTCTTTGTTAAGCTCTGCCATTATCTCTTCCCGTTCACGTCTCGCAAAATCCATCTTTGTAACGAAGATCAACGTAGGGATCCGGTATAATTTCAAAAGCTTCCAAAGAGTACGAGTATGAGCTTGAACTCCGTCTATACCGCTTATTACAAGAACCGCATAGTCAAGTACCCGAAGTACTCTTTCCGTTTCGGCGGAAAAGTCAACGTGACCGGGTGTATCTAAAAGAGAGAAGCTTGCTTCTCCCACTTTAAAAACAGCTTCGCTGGCAAATATGGTGATGCCTCGCTCTTTTTCAAGCTCGTGAGTATCCATTGCCGTATCGCCATGGTCCACGCGTCCGAGATTCCGTATTTTACCCGCTCTGTATAGCAACGCTTCGGCAAGAGTTGTTTTTCCCGCATCAACATGAGCAAGAATTCCGATTACTGTCTTCATGATACCTCGTACCCATCTTTTCTCTAACCTTTTGTTCCAGCCGGAACTATCAGAACCATTTTACCATAAAAAAAAGATCTCTGCAATGTAAAAAGAGACTTTGGCAAATGCCAAAGTCTCTTTTTACAGGAATCCTATCAGATGGTAGTCCATCCTCCGTCTACTGTGAGAAGCTGACCTGTGGTATAGCTTGAAGCATCGGATGCAAAATAGATAACAGCACCGTCAAGTTCCCCTGCTTTACCGGGTCTGCCCATAGGACAGTAAGCCTTTACAGCCATACCGAATTCGGGAGTATTGATGACCTGCTCTGTCATTTCGCTTTCAAAATATGCAGGACCGATCGCATTTACGGTAATGTTGTACTTTGCCCACTCGCAGGCAAGTGCCTTTGTAAGCATTTCAACGCCGCCCTTACTTGCGCAATATGCAGTAATGGGACTTCCGTTCATAGCAACCGTGGAGTGAATAGAGCCGATATTGATTATTTTTCCGTAATTCTGAGCTATCATTACCTTTCCGATCTCGCGCGCTACATAATATACGCCGGAAAGGTTTGTACGGATAGTGCTGTCCCACATTTCATCAGGCTGGATCTCGGCAGGGCATCCTGTACCAACGCCCGCATTGTTTACGAGAATATCAATTCTGCCAAAGCGTTCAACTACCGCTGCTACTGCAGCCTTAATGCTTTCATTGTCAAGAACGTCACATCTTACCGAAAGGCATTCAACGCCGAGAGCTTCCACCTCAGCTTTTACACCCTCAAGCTTCTCAACTCTTCTTGCGAGAATAGCAAGCTTTGCGCCCTCTCTTGCAAGTGCAAGTGCAAACTGACGTCCGAGGCCGGAAGAAGCACCTGTAACCACCGCGACCTTGTCCTTAATGTTAAATAAATTGCTCATAAAATCCTCCGAATCATTTTTCAGGTTTTGCTGTTTTTATCTTAACATTTTATGAAAAATGTGTCAAATATAATTTTATGAACGGCAATATATCACATATAATATAACGGTCAAGAAAAACAGTTCCTTGTTTCAGCAAAGAACTGTTCTATACTTATTATTCAACATCATCTGCAGGATCAAAGCTTATAAAAACATTGTCCTTATATGTAAGCACACCCGTATCTCCTATCTTCACAGCACCATAGACCCATTTGGATACCTTAAGGTCTATTTTTCTGTCTCCGAGGTCGAACTCAATAACGTTGACATATCTGTCATCGTCAAGAGAAACGGATTTGATAACACTCATGTCCGTTTGGTGCATATCGGAAATACTTGCTTTTACAGTAACGGTCTCCGCCTTTTTCAGCTTCGCCCATCTTATTAGCAATGCTACGGCAATGAATACAGTGAGAGCTGCCATAAGTGCCAAACAAATATAGGAGATTATTTTCATAAAACTTATTCCCTTCAATATCTTTTATTTTAAGAATTCGTTAACCAAGGTCATAAAGACATTGTTAGACGCTATATTTCTCACGTGTGAGCGATCTTTGCCGCTTACGTATATCTTTCTTGTAACGGTACGTTCTCTGCTGCATATGCTGAAAAAGACGGTTCCCACGGGATATTTATCGTCTCCGCCGGAGGGTCCCGCATATCCGCTTATTCCCACGCCGTAGTCAGCACCCATCAGTTTCATCGCGCCCTGTGCCATCTGCTCAGTAACCTCTCCTGAAACCACACCGTGCATTTTAATTATCTCGGGATCAACACCGACCATAGACTCCTTAACGGATACAGCGTAGCTTACTACACCTCCGTCAAAAACCTCGGATGCCCCCGATATATCCGTAATGTTTTTCATCAAAAGCCCGCCGGTACAGGATTCCGCAAAAGATACCTTTTCAGAACGCTCGCGTAAGAGCCGTACCGCCGTTTCACAAATATTCGTATCAACTCCGTAGATATATTTACCCACAGACATATTTCTTATCTTTTCTATCGTCTCATCGCACATGGCAATACAAGACCCTCTGTCTTTTGCCTTAGCAGTAACTCTGAGCCTGGTTTCGCCCTCTCCGCAATAAGGTGCTACCGTAGGATTTTTACACTCACGCATAAAATCTCCTATTTCCGCATCAATAGCAGATTCTCCGATACCCATAAGATTTATATTCTTGCTGTAAAACACGTATTCCGAAAAGCTTTCAAGATACGGTATAACGTAATTATCAAACATGGGTATCATCTCTCTGGGAGGTCCGGGAAGCATTATGATCATCTTCCCTCTTGTCTCATCAACGGAGGCAATACCCGGTGCCGTTCCGCAGTCATTTTTAAAAACGAAAGCGCCCTCAGGCACATATGCCTGCTTAACGTTGGTCTTCGGCATCTCTACGTTCTTTTCTCGAAAGAATTCCGCTATACGGTCAAGCGAAGGCTTATGAAGACAGAGCTTCTTTCCCAGACACTCTGCTGCCGTCTCCTTGGTAATATCGTCATAAGTAGGGCCGAGACCGCCTATAAGTATAAGAAGATCGCAACGTTCAAGTGCCGCATTGATACATGCAGCAAGCCGTGATCTATTGTCCCCCACAGCTGCCTGATAATATTGATCTATTCCCATACCTGCAAGCTTTTTTGATACGTAAGCCCCGTTGGTATTAACTATATCGCCTATAAGTATTTCTGTGCCGACGCACAGTATCTCTGCACTGTTTATTTTCAAAGCTTCTCCTTTAATAATCAAGCTTCTTCAAAAGCTTGAGGGCAAATTCGCAGTTTCCGAGATCATTGGGATGAGCCATATCCGCAAAGAAATCCGTACCGTGAGGAACCAAAGTCCATCCTTCTACCGCATTATATCCGCGAGCCTTGGCCTTGCTGAGCTGAGCCTCAACTATCTTCTTATACATAGAGAAGAAATCTGCCCACTTGTCAAGATATATCTCCGTTTCCCAAGGCATAGATACTACGTTGACTTTAGCGTTGGGATAGGAAACGGCGAGCTTATCAAAGAACGCTTCCATATTCTTTTCTATCTTTTCAAAATTTCCAACAAAGCATGCATCGTTGGTTCCGAACGCAACGATAATAATATCGGGATCAAAGCCCTGGGCGGTATCAATGGTATCGGGATCGTAAATATCTCCGCCTACGGAATTATTAAGATAATCCGCATCTAGGAACTCTGCTATCTGAGGAATGTAAGCCAAAGAAGGATGCTTTGCAAATAGTCCCTGTGATATGGAGTCGCCTATCATCAATATCTTATGCTTGTATTCCTTTTCGGGCACAGGTTCCCAATTTCCCAGATCGAAGTTTCCGAGAACGATCTCGCAGCATACGGGGAGGAATATCTTCATTTCCACCTTACCGGGAACTATCTTCTTGTAAGAAAATCTTCCTTCTTCAAGTACGTCAACGCTTCCTCTATATATTCCGTCTTCGATCACATCGAAGAGGAATCCGGGGAAGAATACACCGATTTTTTTATAATCAAAAGATATCTCCTCAGCATCTGTCACAAACTCAAGAGTAACCCCCGCAGGGCATCTCTGATATGGAGTCCATTCAATACGGTCATATCTTTCCTCCTGAGCCTTTGTAAATCTCATAGGAAGGTAAAATCCGTCTTCTGTTTCTCTTATGCTTATGCATTTTTTAAATATATTCTTAATATCCATATTTATTCCTCCAAGCTCTGCGCTTTGCTTTTTTATGCCTTTATAGTACCATAGAAAAGTAAAAAAAGTCAATACGGATAAAGCTTTATTGAATTTATTTTATTTTCGCTTGCCGATTGCTTTCTCATCGCTTTTTGTACATAATGCACAAAAAAAGCTGAAAGAAGCCTCTTGTTTTCCTTGCATGGCATATATTCAGCTTGCATTTTTGCAAGTTTTATTCACAATTTTTGCATTTTTTGTTTTCAAAAATTGCAAAAAATAATGTTTGGCAAGTATTGACAAAGAAATAATTATATGATAATATTGAAAATGCGTGGGAAAGCAAAGGCAAAATCGAGAAAAAGGCGTTTTTCCTAATCTTTTCGCAAAATGCAATTTTCGAATTTCAAAAATGTAAAAATAAAAAATAGCCAATATGGCAAACATTCATTATGACGGAGGAAACAAAATGAACAGCATCAGTCTTGAAAAAGCAGGCATTGCCGCTCCCAAGGCAGTGTACAGAAATCTCTGCCCCGCAAAGCTCGTTGAGATAGCTTTGGCAAACAAGGAAGGTAAGCTTTCCGAAACAGGGGCTTTCGTAGTAAACACGGGAAAATACACAGGACGTTCCCCTGACGACAAGTTTATCGTTGATACTCCCGAATATCACAACGATATTTCATGGGGCAAAGTAAACAAGCCTATCGAGCAGAAATATTTTGACGCACTCTACGAAAAGGTATGCGCATATCTTAACGGCAAAGAGCTCTATGTATTCGACGGATTTGCAGGAGCAGACAAGAAGTACCACAAAGGCTTCAGAGTTATTAACGAATTTGCTTGTCAGAATCTCTTTATCCATCAGCTTCTCGTTCGTCCCACCGACGAAGAGCTTGCTTCCTTCGAACCCGACTACACCATTATCGCTGCTCCCGGCTTCAAGTGCGATCCCGAAGCTGATCACGTACACAGCGAAGCAGCTATCATTATCGACTATATGAAGAAGATCGTTCTTATTGCAGGATCTGCATATGCAGGCGAGATCAAGAAGAGCGTATTCTCCACAATGAACTTTATCCTTCCCATGCAGGGTGTGCTTCCCATGCACTGCTCCGCAAACAAGGATGAGGAAGGCAACACAGCACTCTTCTTCGGGCTTTCCGGAACAGGTAAGACAACACTCAGTGCCGACCCCAACAGAATACTCATCGGTGACGACGAGCACGGCTGGTCTGACAACGGCGTATTCAACTTTGAGGGCGGTTGCTACGCTAAGTGCATCAACCTTTCCAAAGAGCACGAGCCCGAGATCTGGAATGCTATCAAATTCGGTTCTCTTGTAGAAAACGTTGTAATGGACGAAAACGGAAAGCTTGACTTTGATGATGCGACATATACGGAAAACACACGTGTAGGATATCCTATAGACTTTATTCCCAACGCTGATGTAAACGGTACCGGCAATCAGCCCAAGGCAGTTATATTCCTTACAGCAGATGCTTTCGGTGTTCTCCCTCCCATCTCCAAGCTTGACAAAAATATGGCTATGTATCACTTCGTTTCCGGTTACACAAGTAAGCTTGCCGGAACAGAAAGAGGAATTACAGAGCCTCAGGGAACATTCTCTACCTGCTTCGGCGCTCCTTTCCTTCCTCTCGATCCTTCCGTATATGCGGAAATGCTTGGTGAAAGACTTGAAAAGACAGGCGCTGACGTTTACCTCATTAACACAGGTTGGTCCGGAGGCGCGTACGGCGTAGGAAGCAGAATCAAGCTCAAGTACACAAGAGCAATGGTAACCGCAGCGCTCAACGGAGAGCTTGCAAAGTCCGAGTTCGTACTTGACGAGAGATTCAACGTATACGTACCCAAGACCTGTCCCGACGTTCCCGAAGAAATACTCACACCCAAGAACACCTGGGAAGACAAGGATGCTTACGATAAGACGGCAGATCACCTGGCAAGTCTCTTTGAAAACAATTTCAAAAAATATACAAATATGCCGGAAAATATCGTAAATGCAGGTCCTAAAGTAAAATAAGAAATAAAAAGTGAAGTGCAAACGCACTTCACTTTTTTTGTATAGTTTTCTGCCTCGGGGACAAACTATGCTTTGACGGAAACGATTTGGATAAAAACCGTTACTGTCATTACGTTAAAAAGGATATATTCGATGAAAACCAAAATATTAAGCTTATTTTTTGCTTTATTTATTTTGTCGTCCGTATTCTGCGGATGTGCAAGGGATGAAATGAAAGAGCTTGAAAGCGATGCAAAGGATATGAAGGATACCGCTGAGGAGAATTTTGAAAGAACTATGCCTCACGGGCCTTCAGATCCTATAAGGCGAGATACGGAAAAGGATACGGATAACAACTATCACGGCAAAGGACCTTATTCTTCGGCTATAGACGGCATCTTGGGATCCGATTTCCCCGGCATGGCGGGTACTCATATAGGAACTCTTTTCGATGAGTCATTCACTAACGGAAGATGGTATCACACCGACTCCGATAAGCCGTCCGATACCACAGACGGCGAAAACGATTACGTGACGTTTGAGGGAGATACCGTAAAAAACGGAATAAGCTCTCACGTAAAAGTCGTTTTCAGCTTAGACTCTTCGGGAAAGCTTGACATTCACGATTGTACTATTGACGACGTCAAATCCTCAAAGTCCGATCTTACCGATCTTCTGACAAAAGAAAACGGAATGTCCCTTACAAAATAAAGCCGAGGGGCTGTCTCACTCCTTGTGATACAGTCCCTCTTACTTATTATTCTTCAATGTATATTCTCTTTATCTGCTGATCCTCAAAAGGACGGTCCATATGGTCGGTAGCGGTCTCGGCGATCTCATCAACAGTTTCCATACCGTCAATTACTTTTCCGAAAGCAGCATACTGCCCGTCAAGATAAGGCGCATCTTCATGCATTATAAAGAACTGAGAGCTTGCGGAGTCATAGCTTCTGGCTCTCGCCATAGATATAACGCCTCTTTCGTGCTTTATGGTATTATTTACACCGTTCGCCAGAAATTCTCCTTTGATATTTTCTTCGGCGCCGCCCATTCCCGTTCCGTTGGGGCATCCGCCCTGAATCATAAAGCCTCTTATTACTCTATGGAAAATGAGTCCGTCATAGAAGCCTCTTTTTACGAGCTTCTCGAAATTTTCTACAGTAATAGGTGCGATATCGGGATAAAGCTCAAGGCTTATAGTCTTACCGTTTTCCATTTCTATCTTTATCATAATTCTTTTTCCTTTCTGTTTGCTCCGAGTTTTGACAAATTGATTCTAACAGAAATCTAAGGTGCTTGTCAACCGAATTTTTACATATAATTACATATATACTTAAAAAGGAGGAAGGTAAATGCAATTTTTTCCAAAGGAAGACTACAAAAAGCCTCTGTATATCGCATCTTATATACTTATCGGAATACTTGTTTTTTATATTTTTATAAAATACGTTCTTAAGCTTATTCTTCCGTTTCTCATTGCATTTATGATAGTACTGTCTTTACGCCCACTCATAAACACTATAAGCAAAAAGACAAAAATGCCAAAACGTCCCGTAAGCATAACTGTCGTTCTTACGATTACGGCTTTCCTTATTTCCGCATTTTGTTATTTCACAGAAAAGATATTCACCGAGTTACGTGCGCTGACCGCATATCTCAACGAAAACGGAGATCGAATAATCGATGTCTTTGTGGACATTTTTTCCATGCTAAAAGAAAAGCTTCCTTTTTTAGACAGATTGATCGAGAGCAACGACGGCGGTCAGGGAATATCCGTAGCGGCAAAAGCGCTTGAGTCAGTTATAAACAACCTTGCCTCTTCTCTCCCGGATAAGTTATACAGAGTCATAGTATCTGTACCCGAAGGTCTGTTCTTCGCTATAGTCCTTATAATGTCAGCCGTTTACGTCTGTGCCGATTATGATAAGCTGTCAGACTTTGCAGATGAAAGGCTTCCGAAAAAATTTATGTCTGCGTTCCGAAAAATAAAATCCGAGCTTAAAGATACGGCATTTAAGTATCTGAAGGCATATGTCCTTTTGATCTTTATTACGTTTTCTGAACTTTTGTGCGGATTTCTTATCCTTGATATAGACTATGCATTCCTGCTTGCCCTCATAATTTCCGTAATTGATATTCTGCCCGTCCTCGGCGCAGGTACTGTTTTGGTTCCCTGGGCGCTTATATTATATATTACAGGGAACGTGTATCTCGGCACAGGCTTGCTTATAATGTTCGGGGTAATGACTCTGTTACGGCAATTCATTGAGCCGCAAATAGTAGGCAAAAGCTTCGGTATACATCCACTTGTAATGCTCATCTCAATGTACGCAGGTTACGGCCTTTGGGGTATTACCGGCATAATATCATTTCCTATAGCCGCCGCTCTGCTTTGGGGACCCTTGATACAAAACAAAAGAAAAAAAGAACTCGGTACTTGATTGTAAATACCGAGCTCTTTCTTTATTCATCATACATACCGTATGCTTCGAGAATCGACTTTGCCACCTCATAATTATATCTGAGAGCTGCCTTTACAGCTGCCGCAGGAGGATCAAGCAAACGTTTTCCGCCTCCCGTATTATCGCCTTTTTTCTTTATAAGTCCCAGAACCTCATATGTAAAATATCCGCCAAACCCCGAATCTATTATTCCCTGCATCAAATTATCAACATCAAGTCCTCCCACAAACAGAGGCAGGTGAAAATCTGCATTTTTAAAATTATCATGTATGTGGAGGGCTCTGAGATTAGCTCCCAGACTTACAAGCTCATTATGTATATCCAAGCCCTGAATTAGAGCGTGCCCCGTATCCCATACCGCAGCGAATTTCTTATGTCCCAAAAAGCCTATCATATCATTGAGATCTTCTGCGGTGATCGGAAAATACCTTCCGCCCATATTGACCAGGCAGGTGTTTTCAAGCAGAATGTTTACGTCGTACTTTTCCATAGAAGGTATAAGTGCCTCAAAGAAAGGACGGTTAGCTTCAAAGTAGGCAAGTTTATCCCCGGGATATTTAAAAGCGTCATCTATAGCAGAATGTATAGCCATCTCTTTTATACCAAGCATAGCACAAGCCTCTATAGAACGGCAGGTAGCCATTATACTGCGTTCCATATTTTCCCCGAGAAGAGGGCAAGACGGGGCATGGGCCTGTACGAACTTCATTCCCAAAGAGTCAGCCGCATCTTTAGCTTCCATGATATAGTCCTTCCAATTATCCGACATAAAAGGATGGCCTTCCTCCGCCATAAAATAAAAGCTGAAATCAAGATATTTAAATCCGGTCCCCTCATAGAGTCTTATGGCGTCCCCAATATTTTTCGAAAAACATTGGACTTCTTGTGTCGTGGTTGCTATTTTCATAAGATCATCCTTTCGCACATTTTTAAGAAAAATAAAAGGGATTCGAGCCAAGCTCAATTCCCGTTATTGTCATAATACATTATTTCATCCGGCATACAGTAGTTGAGCTTTTCTCTTGCTATCCTTATAACGTACTCATCATCAAGCTCCTGCTCAAGCTGGCCCTCCAGCTGCTCCACCTCGTCCTCGTAAGCCGATATCTGCATCTTGAGCGCCTGTGCCTCTGCCTCAAGTTCATTATAACGTACCTCGAGTCTCACGATAGTGGCGATACAAACGCAAATAATCGCGATCATCGATATTTTCACAAAAAAACCCGGTCTTCCGTATCCGTAATTCATACGTCTGCATCTCCTTTATATGATCCTTTATATACCAAATCCGTTTTCGGCATATCCGTACATCTTCTTTATATACGATTTTGTCCGTTTTGTCAAATGTTTTTTTCTCATAAACACATATATTATCAAAAAAATTTTTTTGATAAGGCAAAAAACAGGTAAAAATGTAAATTTAAATACAGTTTTGACAAGAAAGGATAAAACATTTATTATTCTTTCCGACAGTCTGAATACAAGACGTCCCAGAGTAAAGTAATAGAATAAAAATCCTGTAAAAGAAGAAAAGACCACTATTCCCCTCAATTTTCCGCTGTTGGCATGATACAGAAAAATGCACACAAGCACTGCCGCCAAAGTGAAAAAAAGGATATCTTCAAATGCAGTCAATATATCGGAGGAGTTCTGCCAAAGCTTTTGCAAGCAGCCTGCCACCCTTTGAAGTTTTTTCCTTTTACCCATAGCTCTTGCCATTCTTAATATCCTGAAAAGATCCCACAAAATCCCTAAGAGCATTCCAATGAAAAAAGCATACAGTATGACAAAAAACAGTTCTTTTTGAGAGAGATAATACATTTACGAAAAAAGCCTCTTAAAAAAGCCCGTGTTACTACCGACCTCGGTCCGGTACACAAGAGCACTTATCTCCCCGTCAAAAATTACCGATCCGCCCTCCGTATCAAGTCTGGTAACACATATATCCTTTCCCTCAATACTCAGAATTCCCAAAACGGTATCAAGAACGATAGAGTCTGAATCGAAGCTTATAACCTCCCTGACCCCGCTGATCTCGGTACTTTTTCTGTCCTTTATAATAATATTTTGACTTTGCAAACCGTTATTGTCAACCGCCATACATATCGCTCCCATACAGTTTTATTTGTATATTTTATGCAAAAGCAGGAGCTTCTATGACAAAAGTATCTTTGTATCCTATCGTAGGATATAGTCCGTTTTATTCAATTACTTCATACATTGAGGCAGCATCCGCTTTAAGCGCATGCTCTTTTACGTCAAGTACCCTTACCTTCAAGGTTTTTTCTCCGAACTTTATTTCGATCACGTCGTTTTCTTTTACGACATAAGAAGCCTTCACCACTCTGCCGTTAACGGAGATATGCTCGGTATCACAGGCATTGTTCGCCACGGTACGTCTCTTAATAAGCCTTGACACCTTTAAATATTTATCTAATCTCATTTTTTTCTCCTTGTAAAAGCAACAAGGGTGCTGTGAAGCACCCTTGTTTTGTAGATCGATTATCAGTTGATCTTATCCTTAAGACCCTTACCTGCTGTAAATGTAATGTGCTTAGATGCGGGGATCTCGATCTCCTTACCGGTAGCAGGGTTTCTACCCTTTCTTGCTGCACGTTCCTTAACAGAGAAAGAACCGAAGCCTACGAGCTGGATCTTTTCGCCTGCTGCAAGAGAATCAACGAGAGTTGCAATAACTGCATTTACTGCTGCGTCAGCATCCTTCTTCTTAAGGCCTGCCTTTACAACTGCATCAATAATATCTGTCTTTGTTACCATGATAGTTCACCTTTCAAATATATTTTGTATATTACGTTATTCAGTATAACATTTGTTTTAGCTTTTATCAAGAGAATTTAAGATTTTTTTCCCATTTTCAAAAGTTTTTTGCGCTTTTTTTCGCATTATTTAAAAAATTTAGCGTTTTTTCATCTTTAGAGCCAAGAGCACTTTCAAAGCAGAAAAAGTCCTCCGTATATTTTCTGCAATATTTACCAAGTGCTTCCTCGGCATCTATCCCTGCCTTTTTTGCATAAGCACAAACATTAAAAAGAAGTTCCCCGAAAGCTTCTTCCTTTTCTTCGGCATTTTCGAGATCCTTTGAGGATCTCAGAAGTGCTGCAAAAGCCTCCTGCTTGTTTTCATATCCGTAGCCGCCCTTTTCCGTCCTTCCATAAAGCTTTTCCGCCCTCATAAGTGCGGGAAGCGATATCGGTACAGACTTCAAAGTGTCGCTTACATTTTTATAGTTTTTCTCTATCTTCTTTACTTCTTCCCATTTGCCGAGCATTTCTTCGGCAGATCCGACCTCGTCGTCCCCGAATATATGAGGATGGCGGAATATAAGCTTTCTTACAATTCCATCCGCCACATCGTCTATACCGAAACCTCCGCGATCCTTCTCTATCTGAGCATGAAAAACCACTTGAAGAAGTACGTCTCCCAGTTCTTCTTTAAGCATTTCGGAAGAACCCGCATCAATGGCTTCGGCAACCTCATAGGTCTCCTCAATAAAGTTCTTGCGAATACTTTCGTGAGTCTGCTCTCTGTCCCAGGGACAGCCTTTTTCGGAGCGAAGGAGCTCCATTACCGACACCAGATCTCCGAGACCGTATTTTTCTTTTTTTAATATATCATTTACATCCATAGCTTGTCCTTTATCCCTTTTCCGCCTTAAAAATATGGAGGCGGCAAAGGATAGAATATATTTTCTTGCCCTTGGGAAGCATCTTTATATCATCCTCATCAATTGCGCGTATAAGGAATATCGCTATAAGATATACAAATGCAGCAACAGCTACTGCAAGGATCGTGGATATCTTTCCGCCGACTACCGCATCAAAGAGTTTAAATGCTCCTATAGCTGCCGCACCGCAGACTGCTCCCGCAATAAGAGGCTTTACAAATATCTTAACAAAATTCGGCATTATACCGATATGCTTATGCATAAAGTAAAGATTTATTGCAAGTATAACGAAATAGCAAGCGAAAGTGCTTATGGGCGCACCGTAAAGCTCAATGCCCGGGGTCCCTACAAGGATATAGCTTACCGCCACTTTTACAAGGCATCCCGCTATCATGGATATTATAGGCTTTCTTTCGAGCTTATATGCCTGAAGCATAGCATTTGAGACTGTTACCATGCCCAGGAAGAGCAAAGAGCAGGAGAGCACTGCAAGATAAGGTGCTGCCATATCAGCAGAATTTTTGTTGAACAGCAAGCTGAGTATAGGCTCTGCAAGTACTGCCAAGCCAAAAGTACAAGGAAGTGCAATAAGAGAAACTACCTTAAACGTAGAATTCATTGCTATTTTGATACGCTGACTGTCATTTCTGGCGATCGCCGATGAAAGCAAGGGTACTATTGAATACGATATGGGATAAATAAGAGCAGGAGGAAAATTAAACATTGAAACGGCAAGTGTCTTGTAGTTACCGTACACCGTCTCAACCATCTTTTCCGTATAACCGATAGCCTGAAGCTGACGGGAAATTATCATACCGTCTATCATATTTGAAAAACTCATTACAGAAGAACTCAAGGTTATCGGTATCGCAATTACGACCAAGGTCTTTAAAAGGACTTTAGTTCCCCTTACACAGTCGGTACAAGGAGTTGATGCATATTCGGCATCGTAAAGCTCCGACCTGAAGAAAGCTTTGGACACCACAAGATATATCATTCCCAAAAGAACGCCTATGGTGAGACCCAATATGGTAAATGCAGCTATCTGATATTTTTCATATCCGCGGTTTATTGCATAAAGAGCAAAAGCTATACCTATGCTTAACTTTCCGACTGCCTCTATCAACTGAGATATAGCGGTAGGAAGCATATTCTGATAGCCTTGATAAAATCCTCTTATAGCAGATGAGATGCATATGAAAAAAAGAGTCGGAGCGATGGCTCTTATACTCAGATATGTAAGTTCCATCTTATATGCATCAGCAAACGCATGCGCCCCAAACCATAGAATAAAGGTGCCTATAAGTCCCACTATAATAAAAAGGGTCATAGTGATACGGAATATCTTCTTTACTTCAGCAAAATTACCCTTTGCTCTGCTTTCGGATATCATTATAGACACCGCAACAGGAAGACCGGCGGTAGATATCATATAAAACCATACGTATATCTCATAGGCTGTATTGTAGAAAAACATACCGTCATCATCAAGAAGACTGTGAAGAGGTATCTTGAGAGTGACGCCTATTACTTTTATTATAAGGTTAGATATGGCGAGTATCAGCACACCCGAAAAAAAGAGGCTGCTGCTGTTTTTTATCTTTTTTCCCATTAGTACACCTGCTCTGCTTTCAAATCATCCCAAAAATTCTCTGTACATAGAGTTTTCAGGCAGATAGCTGCTGCTTATTTCTTCAATAGGCTCCAGCTTTTCAAGTATCTTTACAGATTCCGTATAGTATCTGTTATCCTTTTGCACAGTTCCTAGGAGTTCTTTGGCAAAAGGCTTTATCATGCCAAGTTCATACGGCATTACAGAATCCATCTTTATATCCTGGGTATCAATATTGGGTATAATATTTTCCTTTTCATTCTCGGTTACCGTTTCCCAATAATAAAACGTAAAGTCGGGAGACGAGCCTCTGAACTTGCAATCTCTTACAAGCCTGCGCAAAAATCTGAGCTCTTCCGGGGAGAAAAAGGTTCCTTTTGTTTCTATTCCTTTATTTACCGAAATAAATACGCTGTAGTCACCGTATTCTCTTAATATACGAGTCACCTCGGGATATACCGCATGAATACCTTCAAAAAGAATAAAATCATAGTTTCCGGGATCAAGTTCTTCATATCCGATTCGTTTACCAAGCCCGAAATCAAACAAGGGGAGCTTTACCGTTTTCCCTCTTCCTATATCGTGAAGACATTCAGTCATAAAAGGAAGATCCACGGATCTGATGGAATCGTAATCCACCTTAGTATTGGTACGCACCGCTTCGTCGTGAGGAATAACTCTTCCTACAAAAAAGTCATCCAAGGATATGACCTTTACCTTTTTTCCGTCCCCGCTGAGGGTGGAAACGATTTTTTTCGCAGTTGTAGTCTTTCCGCTGCAGGTCGGACCCGAAAGGGTAAATATCTTATTTTTTTCGGATATCTCGTGTATCTTATCGCACACGCCGTCAAGCTGCGCTTCAAAAGCTTTTTCACAGTTTTCTACAAAAAGCTTTTTTTCATTTTCATTATTGAAACATCCTTCTACCCTTAAACTTTCCATTCTCGGGCGCTCCTTTCTTCGTTCAGACCTCGGTGCAAAAAAACTCCAAAGCCTTTCTTCTTTGATCGGCAAGACTGCTTTCGCCGTCAGCCGCCAGATATTCGAAGGGATACTTCGGCATAAACATACGCATTATTTTGCTTCTGTCCGAAGCAACAAGTTTTGTCACCGCTCCAGCTCCGCAGGCAAATATGGAGTGTATCTCCTCCATCATAAAAATATTATACAAGCCTTCGGCTCCTTTTTTCGCAAAACCTACGTTTTCAAGGTTGCCGACAGAGTTTTTCTGCCTGTATATATAATAGGGAATATATCCTGCATTCTTGCATTTAAGCTGGGAATACTCCACACTTTTTGCCGTCTCTCCTCCCGTACGGGAATATATTTCTATTCCGGTATTGATAATATCGGAAGAATTCTTGACACAGAAAGTATGTACGGTTATATTGTCCGGTTCCAAAGCTATGATCTTGTCAACAGAATCGGAGAAGCTTGAAAATCCTTCTCCCGGAAGTCCCGCTATAAGGTCCGTGTTGATATATTTTATGCCTGAACGCTTTGCAATATCATAAGCTTTGTAAAATTGTTCTGCGCTAACGTTTCTGCCTATGCCTCTTAATATGTCATTATTCATAGTCTGAGCGTTTACGCTTATTCTCGTCACGCCGTATTTCTTTGCTACTGCAAGCTTCCCTTCGCTTATCGTATCGGGTCTTCCCGCTTCAAGTGTATACTCCATAAGAGAATCCACAGCCACAAGAGATGCTACGTGGCTCAGCAGATCCTCAAGCTGCTCTTCAGACAATATCGTTGGCGTGCCGCCGCCTATATATACCGTAGCAATACTCAATCCCAATTCCGAAATAAGATCCACGGTACGCTTTATATCCTCTTTTAATCTTGCCACATACGGTGTCAGCAAGTCAAGAAGCTTCTTTGTGGAATAAGAAACAAAGGAGCAATATGCGCACCTTGAAGGACAAAAAGGTATAGATATATAAAGCGAGCAAAGCTTTTCGGGCAAAGTCTTTATGAGCTTTTCTTCATGCTGTGCAATATTCAGTATAAGAGACGCCTTCTTGGGATTGATAAAGTACTCGTTTACGAGTTCCTTTCTCGCTTCCTTTGTGTCTGAGCACTTCTGAAGCATCTCAGTCGCTATCTTAGCAGGTCTTACTCCCGTGAGTATTCCCCAAGGGGAACGGCTTCCGAAGAACTTTTCTCCCGCCTCGATAACGGCAACGCCCACCGCTATCTTGGCGGCTCTGTTTTTTGTGTAGTTTCGCTTAGAGTTCTCAAGATATCCTTCGATATGTTCACCGGAACGCGAACGCTTTCCGATAGCCATACTTGCTGTACAATGTATACCGGTCCCCGTATCGCTGACCTTGACCCTCACTATGGGGGTCTCATCGGTCATCTCTTCACTTTCACTGAATTTTGCCCCCGGGAAAAACAGTATGCACAGATTCTGTACGTAAAATCTGTTTATATCCCCTTCTATAAATACTTTCAATCAATTCACCTTTAGAATCTTTTTTAACGTTTTAATATATTACTGTCCATATCAATGGTAACGGGTCCGTCACAAAGAGCGCTTATCTTCATATCTGCGCCGAATTCTCCGCTCTCCACATGACCTATTCTATCCGCTAAAAGAGCAAGAAATTTTTCATAAAGCGCATTTGCTTGCTCGGGCCGCGCAGCGGCAATAAAGCTGGGTCTGTTACCGTGACTGTAATCAGCGCAAAGAGTAAAATTCGATACGACGAGAGCGGAACCGCCTACATCCTTTACGGAAAGATTCATTTTGCCTTCGTTGTCAGAAAATATCCTCAGCTTGGATATTTTTTCCGCAAGACAGATCGCATCAGCTTCAGTATCCTCGGCGTATACTCCAAGGAGTATAAAAAATCCTCCGTCAGTCTTACCGACGATTGATCCGTCCACTTCTACCTTTGCATTCGATACTCTTTGAATTATCGCTTTCATTTATAGCTTCCGCCTCTCGCAACGTTTTCTACGCCCTTTACAGTCTTGAGCTTTGACATGATAGACTTAAAGTGCTCAAGATTCTTACAGCACACCACCATATCCACTATTACCGTATCTCCGATCTTTCTTGTGTTTATCTGAGACAGTGTGACCTTCATTTCAGCAAGGGCTGAAGTAAGGTTGACCAAAAGATATACGCTGTTCTGTGCGGTCACCTGAATAGTTGCTTCAAATACTTCGTTATCTCCGTTTGTACCGAGTTCCCAATATGCTGATACAAAACGTGCCGCGTTTTCGGGGATCTTTCTAATTTCGTTAAGGTTCGGGCAATCGTGTTTGTGTATAGAAACACCGTAGCCCTTGGTGATAAAGCCGACAATATTATCTCCGGGAAGAGGATTGCAGCATTTCGCAAATTTTACGGAGCATCCCTCTACGCCATCTATCATTACACCGCCGCTTGAGCGTCTCTTTCCGCTGCTTGCAGTCTTGCTCTGCACGGCAGAAATAATATCTTCATCCTTTTCGGGTACAGAGGGCGTCTGAGTAGCCATATATCTTTCGTACTCGTCCCTGAGCTTTGCCGATATTTTGGAAACGGCATATCCGCCGTAGCCTATAACGTTGCAAAGGTCCTCGGCACTGTGTATGCCCATTCTTGCCGCAACGTTTGTAAGGATGTCTGTTCTCTGCTCTTCATTGCAGTTTGCACCGAAGCGCTTAAATTCTTTTTCAAGCTCAGCACGTCCCACAATAATATTCTCTGCTCTTTTTTCCTTTTTGAACCACTGGCGTATTTTGTTTCTCGCCTCACTGGTAGTAACTATGCCAAGCCAGTCACGGCTCGGTCCCTTTGAAGATGCAGAGGTAATTATTTCGACGATCTCTCCGTTCTGCGGATGAGTATCTATAGGTACTATCTTATTGTTTATCTTCGCACCTATCATCTTGTTACCAACGGCAGAATGTATGGCATAAGCAAAGTCGATGACCGTGGAACCGAAAGGAAGCGTTATAATATCCCCCTTAGGTGTAAATACAAATATCTCGTCATGGAGTATATCTATCTTGAGCGCACGCATAAATTCGTCGGGCTCTTTCGTCTCGTCCTCTATTTCAACGAGCTTTGCGATCCACTCAAGCTTCTTGTCTATATCTTCTCTGCTCTCTTCGCCCGTTTTATACTTCCAATGCGCAGCCACACCGTATTCGGCGATATGGTGCATCTCCCAGGTCCTTATCTGTACTTCAAAAGGAATGCCGCCTCTGCCTATTACCGTTGTATGCAAAGATCTGTACATATTGGGCTTAGGCGTAGAAATGTAGTCCTTGAAGCGTCCGGGAACTGATTTGAACATATCGTGTATAAGTCCAAGTACCGTATAGCACTCAAGCTCTGTATCAACAAGGATCCTTACCGCATAGAAGTCGTATATCTCGTCGAAGCTCTTATTCTGCTCATACATTTTTCTATAGATACTGTATACGGACTTTACACGTCCTTCCAAAGCAAATTTAAGATTTGACTCCGTCAAGACCTTGGAGATCTGGAGCTTGGCATTTTCCAGAAAATCTCTATTCATACCGTACTTTGTCTCAATATCTCTCTTTACCTCTTCCATACCGATAGGATCAAGGTATATGAGTGCAAGATTTTCGAGCTGTTGCTTAAGTCTCTGCATACCGAGTCTGTGAGCCAACGGGGCATAGACCTGCATAGTCTCAAGAGCTATCATCCTTCGACGCTCATCGTTTTTTACCGCGAGGGTGCGCATATTATGAAGTCTGTCGCAAAGCTTTATAAAGATAACGCGTATATCCTTGGACATAGCAAGGAACATTTTACGCAAGCTTTCCATATGGAGCTCTTCTTTATCCTCAAAAGGGATATGGACAAGCTTTGTAAGCCCGTCCACAAGATTTGCCACATCCTCACCGAATTCCTTCTTGATATAATTTATATCCGTCTTTGTTCCGCAATCCTCAAGCACATCGTGCATGAGAGCAGCACAAAGGGAGTCAGTATCAAGACCCAATTCCGCAGCTGTTTTGGCAACGGCAATGGGGTGGGAGATATAAGGTTCTCCGCTTTGTCTGAACTGACCCTCATGAAGTTCTGCAGCGTATTTATACGCCCTTATAATTTTTTCTGTGTCATAGTTTTTTCCCGATTTTATAAGCAGGTCAAAAAACTGTTCAAAATCCTCGTGCATCTTTTTCCTTTAATTTCTGTATTTTGAAAGATCTCTGTACAGATCCGATGATTCAAGACTGAACTTCTTGTCGGTCTCACCCAAAGTAAATCGGTAACTGTTACCAAGACTGAACTGTGCGGGGATCCTCTCTGCGATAATTATTCCCGCTTCTCCGAATACCTTAAGTATCATACGTATCTTAGTCATATTAAGCTTTTCCGGATGACCGATATGCTGAGACGCGAAATAATGATCGCTGAATACATCTCTTCCCGCATGTATCTCCTTGCGGATAAATCTGTACAGTAATACGTAGTCCTCACGGCAAGGAATGTAGCTGATACATTCTCTCTGGGTAAGAGACCCGCCGCTTCTGATCTTCTCTATCAATTTGTTGTGGCGCAGCTTTGATGATGAAGAATCGGTAGTAAATGCCATATCCTTCACAATCATCTGCACACTCTTCTGATTCTGGAATTCGTTTATATTTATATTGAATACTATATCGATAAGTTCTCCGTTTACGGAATTCACCGCTTCAGGTTCCGTTCCGAAACACAAAGCAGTTATCCTTGCACCGTCAGCCGAGCTGAGTGTAAGTCTTGTGTGCTTGTTCTGCCCTATTCCGCATATATCGGTCACTCTAAGATTTCTCATAACGAAAAGCGGTACGGGATTGGATATTCCGTAGGGTTCAAGACAAAGAAGTTCCTCCGCAAGAGCTATGTTAAGCTCCTTTGGAAACACTTCGCAGTCTATCTCGAGAGACACCTCCGCATCTTCCTCGGACACATGAGTCTTAGCGTAAGCGTTGATACGCTTTTTAAATTCGTCGAGCCTATCTCTTTCAATGGAAAGACCTGCCGCCAGAGCATGTCCCCCGAACTTCATAAGAAGATCCTGAGAATCTCTCAAAGCGTCAACGAGGTTCATTCCGTGTATACTTCTTCCGGAGCCCTTGCCCACTCCGTCTTCAAAGGAAACGAGTATGGAAGGAAGATTGTACTTTTCCGTTATTCTAGAAGCAACTATACCGATAACGCCCTGATGCCAATTATCTCCGTCAAGCACGATAACGGAATCATTTTCAAAATCGTGCTCTTCGGCTATCTTTTTATATGCTTCTTCAAGAATAGCTCCCTCTGTTGCCTGGCGTTCGGTATTTATCTCAATAAGCTTTTCGACTATGTTCTTTGCGTGATCCTTGTCCTCCGTAAGGAAGAGCTCGACCGCAATAGATGCGCTGCTGAGTCTTCCTGCGGCATTTATTTTGGGTGCAACCACAAAACCGATATAGGACGAAGTAAGTTTTCTCTTTTTCTTGGACTTATCCTCTTTGGAGCCTACCATATCGAGAAGCACACCCAAACCCGGGCGTTTGGTATCATCCATAGCGTGAAGTCCCATGCTTACGATAAGTCTGTTTTCGTCCACTAAAGGCATAACGTCGGATATTGTTCCGATAGCCAAGATCGGCATAT
>SVSF01000138.1 GCA_015064425.1 Oscillospiraceae bacterium
GTATGGAGGAAAATATAATGACGGTATATGATGTAATCAAAGAGCAGGGAAATATGAATAAAAATGTTATCGCTGCAAAAATTGATGGGAAGACTGTTGAATTAACGCATGAAATCAAAGACAACGAGGTTGCTGTTGCACTGACATTTGAAGATACTGACGGCAAGAAGGTATTTTGGCATACCGCGTCGCATATCCTTGCAAATGCAGTAAAAAGACTTTATCCTAATGCAAAGCTTACAATAGGTCCGGCAACCGATAGCGGATTTTACTATGACATAGATTCTGAAGTTTCATTTACTCCGGACATACTTGTTAAGATCGAATCTGAAATGAAGAATATCGTAAAAGAGAATCTTCGTATGGAGCGCTTTGTTCTTCCAAGGGATGAAGCCATAAGTCTCATGGAAAAGAATGATGAACCCTACAAGGTAAAATTGATCGAACGAATAGAAGAAGGTGAAGAAATTTCATTCTATAAACAGGGTGACTTTGTAGATCTTTGTGCGGGACCGCATCTTTTCTCAACCGGTGCTGTAAAAGCGTTCAAACTTCTTCAGTGTACAGGCGCTTATTGGGAAGGCGACGCAAAAAACAAAATGCTCCAAAGAATATACGGTGTAGCATTCCCGTCAAAACAGGAACTTGAAGAGCATATACAGAAGCTTGAAGAAGCAAAGAGCCGTGACCATAATAAGATCGGAAGAGAACTTGAATATTTTACGACTTCTGACGTTATTGGACAAGGTTTGCCGATATTGATGCCCAAAGGAGCTCGTGTTATACAGCTTCTTCAGCGATTTATTGAAGATGAAGAGCAGAAGCGCGGATATCTTTTAACAAAGACTCCGTATATGGCAAAGCGTGAACTTTATAAGATTTCCGGACACTGGGATCATTACCGCGACGGTATGTTTATACTTGGCGATGCAGATGACGAAACAAAAGAGTGCTTTGCGCTTCGTCCGATGACATGTCCTTTCCAGTATCAAGTATTCTTAAACAAGAAACGTTCTTACCGCGAACTTCCTATGAGACTCGGAGAAACTTCAACGCTGTTCCGTAACGAAGATTCCGGAGAAATGCACGGCCTTATCAGAGTAAGACAGTTTACTATTTCAGAAGGACATATAATCCTTCGTCCCGATCAGCTTGAAGAGGAGTTTAAGGGATGTCTCGATCTTGCAAAATATGCTCTTGAAACGCTTGGACTTGAAGAAGACTGTTCATATCGCTTCTCGCAGTGGGATCCCAATAACCGCGAAAAATATGAGGGAACAGAGGAACAGTGGGAAGAGGCTCAGACTGTTATGGGCAACCTTCTTGATAAACTCGGAGTTAAATACGAGATCGGTATAGGCGAGGCTGCTTTCTACGGTCCTAAACTTGATATACAGATCAGAAACGTATTCGGCAAAGAAGATACCCTTGTTACTATACAGATAGATATGCTTCTGGCTAAAAAGTTTGGTATGGAATATACAGACAGCAATAACAAACAGGTATTGCCGTATATCATTCACAGAACATCAATCGGATGTTATGAGCGTACTCTTGCTTTGCTTCTTGAAAAATATGCCGGAGCATTGCCGATGTGGATCGCTCCTACACAGGTTAAAATACTTCCGATTTCTGATGCGCATAATGACTATGCATTCTCTGTAAAAGAAAAACTTGAGAGTGTAGGTATGAGAGTAGAATGCGATGTAAGAAACGAGAAGATCGGATATCGCATACGTGAAGCTCAGCTTCAAAAAGTTCCGTATATGCTTATAATCGGAGATAAAGAAGTTAGCGAGGGCGAGGTCGCTGTTCGATCAAGACGTGACGGAGACAAGGGAAGCGTAGCGGTTGACGCATTCGTAGAAATGGCACTTGAAGAAATAAGAACTCGCAGAAAGTAATATTACGATGTATTTACGGTACGTCAGATAAAATAGTTGATTTATATGTTAAATTATGCTATAATTGTCTGACGTACTTTAGTTTTAAATATTTTGGAAAGGAGGATTTTAAAAGACGGTGTTTGGTTTTCTAAAAAGAAAAAGCCGTCCGGATTTACGTTCCAATAAACCCAAAGCAGTCGCGTTTGTCGATTTTGAGCATTGGTTTATATCGTTAGATAAGATGTATCATATGCGTCCGAATATAAAAGAGTGGCGCGATGAGATAGCAGCTAATTACGAGATTCAAGAGATCATATTTTTCGCTGATTTTTCAAATCCATCGATACGTCAGGAAATACCCAAAATTAGAGAAGTTACCAACTATATTATTGAAACACAGAATACGTCTTCAAATTTCAAAAAAGATTTTACTGATTTCATAATGCTTGACCACATATATCAGAAAGCAATGAATTCGCGAGACATTGATACTTTTATATTATTTTCGGGAGACGGTCATTTTAATTCTGTTACGAATTATCTCATAACCCAAATGGGTAAAAAAGTTGGAGTATACGGTATAAAAGATGCGATGAGCAATCAACTCAGAAATACTGCATCCTGGGTAATTATGCTTCCGGAAGAGAAAGACGATAATCTTCCGTATTACACTATGATATTGAAGAATTTAAAATATCTTCAGGAAAAGTCAACTCCAAAAAAGAAAGCAAGACCTACATTTTGGGCAACGGTTGAAACCGTCAGCCGTATAAACAAGGTAAGCCGTAAGGTAATAAGCGAAGCGTTGCGTATTATGATTGAAAAGGGTTACGTTTATCAGACAGACGATAAAATTAGCGTTAAAAAGACCATTAAAATATTGAACGTGGATTGGGATAAGTGCCGTAAAGATAATATTTTTGCGGAGTAAGAGACTATTAAAATAACATAAAGCTAACACAGCTTTATAATTGTTGTAAAAATGACAACAGCAAATCGCTGTGGGGATTCCTACAGCGATTTTTTGTTGATATACTATTTTATCATGAAAGAACGGTTTTGATATTATGACTAATATTCCTGAATTTTTTGGGTGTATGGTATTCGGCGATGCTGAAATGAAGAAAAGATTGCCGGAAAATACATATAAAGCTTTGAAAGATACTGTTACAAGCGGAATACCGTTACGTCTCGATGTTGCAAATGAAGTTGCTGATGCGATGAAGGATTGGGCGATAGAGCGTGGAGCAACACATTATACACATTGGTTTCAGCCGATGACAGGAGTTACAGCTGAAAAACACGATAGCTTTTTGTCGCGTAACAGCCGTGGCGAGATAATAATGAAATTTTCGGGGAAAGCTTTGGTAAGAGGCGAGCCTGATGCATCAAGCTTTCCTTCCGGAGGACTTAGGGCAACGTTTGAAGCTAGAGGATACACTGCATGGGATCCTACGTCTTATGCATTCGTAAAGAATAAGACTCTGTGTATTCCTACAGCTTTTTGTTCCTATTCAGGCGAAGCACTTGACCAGAAAACGCCTCTCCTTAGATCTATGGAAGCTATAGACAGACAAGCTATGAGGATTATTCGATTGTTTGGCGACAATGAAACACAAAGAGTAATTCCGGCAGCCGGCGCAGAACAGGAATATTTCCTTATAGAT
>SVSF01000139.1 GCA_015064425.1 Oscillospiraceae bacterium
TTGGTTATTATCAATACAGATACGAGTTTGAAAAAGTTTTATAAATTCCAATTTATCGAATAACGAACGCCGACAGATTTTTGGGAAAATCTGTCGGCGTTAATTATTTGTTTACTGCGGAGCAAAACTGCACCATATGAACCAACTGACTATAAACTCTCCGCTATTTTTGCACGCCCTTATGTGAGAACTTTTTTTATTGCCGTTATATTCTAATATTTGAAGTTACCATATCATGCCATCTGTGTTTATGGATGATAGCCTTACCGTCTATGCTTGCATCGTAAGGAATACGTTCAACGTCAAGCTCTGGAATACATTTCGTTTTTCCTTCTATAAAATCGAGAATGATCCTTTGAGCATTTTTGGCTCTTTGGATAAGTCCGCCCATTCTTACATCATGAAGCTCAAAACCAAAGGGTTTATTATACTTATCCCATTGATATCTGAGTGCATTGTAATACTGTTCATATCTTTTAATAAGCTCGGGAATAACATTTTCTGCAATATTTTTAAGTTCATCGGTATTATTTTCATCGTAAGCTTTTTTAAGTTTAATACCAAATGAAGACTTGATCTCGAGAACATCGCAAAGCTTTTCAAGTGTAACAAAGAGTTCCGAATAATTTTTTGACTGTTCACCGAGCATTTTCAAATGGGCTGCAGTATCTGCAAAATGCTTTTCGGTTCCTTCGGGGATATGTCTGTCAAATTTTCCGGACAGGATATCTTGATAAAGCATGTATTTATAGGGGTTACCTATCGCGGTGCTATAGTTATCTCTACCGGGAACATTATTGGGAAGCTCCATATCAAGAAACGCCTTGTATGATTCTCCGGTACAGGTTTTCATTCTTGTTTCAAGATACTCTGCCGAGGTATTTCCGCTCCAGCAGTTTTCTGCGTACATTTGAAGTGTGGGAAGAACTGCCATCAAAGCGCAAGGAGCACCGTCGTCCCCCCAAAGAGTGATCCAAACTTGCTTCATTCCTTTATCTTTAGCGCAGTCTGTAGCAACTTTTGCAGCATTAACAGAGAATGCGTTGAGAGGTACAACACCGTACCAGCAAGCTCCTCCTCCCGCAAAACCGGTTTTATTGTTTACAAATTCGGCGTGTCTTTCAAACATGTGATCATATCTTGCTTTATTGACAGAATAATAATCCCAGTATACAAGCGTCAAACCTTCGGGAACGGTATCGACCATTTTCTGCGGTACTTTCGTGATAGACATGTCATAATAAGCATTGGTGGGAGAAAGCATACGGAAAAACATATCGCTCCATATCATAGGCTCAAGTCCTCTTGCACGGCATTTTTCCATAAGCACTGCCATATGATCTTTCATAATTTGAGAGCGGTCTTTATAACCGTTTTTGCTCATATATTTACCGCTTCCGAGCAAGAATGCTTCATCCATTCCGAGATTTATTCTTCTCGAACGGAAATTCTGCGAGCAGGTATCAAGCATATCGTCGATAAGTTTATATACCCTTTCATCTTCTGCTATAAGAATATCGTCAGCATCCTTCAAAACAAGATATTCGGGCCACTGAAAAATCGTTGCCAAGTGAGCCAATGTCTGAATATTCGGAACAAGCTCAATTCCGAGAAGATCAGCATAATCGTCTATCTGCCTGATCTCTTCTTTTGTAAATCTTCCTCTCATATAACCAAAGTGAGGCTGAGATTCAATCTCGTAGGTATCTTCTGTATAAAGCATCATGGCATTGAAGCCCATCAATGCATTTATTCTAAGCCATTCTTTCAGTGTATCTACCGTGTGTACGGCATTTCTTGAACAGTCAGGCATAGTACCGAGCGTTTCAAACGAAGGAGTTTCTTCTATACAAAGATTACCATTATCAATATTTTCCACAAGAATTCCAACAGCTCTCAGCAAAGATGCTCTGGTTGAAAACTCAATGGTATACCCCTTCTTATCAGAGTTTACCTTTAGTCCGTTCGGTCTTCTTTTTAACATAACCGGAATACCGGTTACATCATCACTGCATCCGAGGAGCGGAAGAATCTCGTTGATTGCTTTCATTTCAGGGGATGTTTTGTCAGTAATAAAATAAAGCTTCATTTTTAAATCTCCTTTTTTGACTTTGGTCAATCATACTATACCACTTGCTGACTTATTAGTCAATAAAAATACTCCATTTTTAAATAAAAAAACGGCTGAATAATTCAGCCGTTTCTTTTCTTAATAAACCATATCCTTTAACGCATAAGGTCTTTCAAGAGTATATTTGCTATCATAATCGATATCGTCTCGCATATACCATTTTCCTCTGGTAAAATCGGGTATGTCCATAGGCATACCGCCCTTTGCTATTGACTGTTCCGACAGAACAGTCAAACACATCATAGCAACACCGTCATATACATCTATTGGAGGACGCTTATTGCCCAATGCACTCTCAACAAAAGCTCTGAAAACAAGCCAGTCCATTCCGCCGTGACCGCCGGCCCCCGGAGTGTAGTTCTGCCATATATTATGTCTGTATTTTCTTGAATATTCCGCTCCGTTTCCCCAGAGCTTAACGCCTTTTCCGGTACCCTCAAATTCATCGTGAACACCTTCAAGGAAAACCGCATCACAAGAACCGAAATATGAGCCCTTGGTTCCTCTTACCGTGAAGTTTCTTGAGTAAAATCTGGGTAAAGTTGTATCCAGAGTCAAAACTATGGTTTCCCCTCTTGCGCATGTTATAACTGTTGTGATAACATCGCCTTGTTTAAATTCTACGTTTTGGAGGGGATCATCGGAGCTCTTGTGCGTTTTGATATATTCTTTCAATCCTTTGGCTGGAGATGCAAAAGAAGAAAGTGTGGTCAGTCTGTTGCCGTTATTTATATCGAGTATCTTCATCATAGGTCCGATATCGTGACTGGGGTAAGTATCACAGTTTCTGTTTATATAATTCCCGAGACGGTAATGTTTTTTCTCTCTTCCTCCGACTACTTCAGAACGAAGATCGTGCGAATATGAACCGGAACAGTGAACAACTTCGCCGAAAATGCCTTCACGGAACATCTGAAGAGCCATCAGCTCACGCTCACCGTAACAGCAGTTTTCAAGAAACATAAGCTGCGATCCCGTTTTCTCGTGTGCCTCAACAAGCCGCCAGCAATCGTTAAGAGCATATACACCGCCGACTTCAAGTCCGACTGTCTTTCCCTTTTCCATCGCCTCAACAGCTATGTCAACGTGAGTCTGCCAAGATGACATAATAACTACCGCGTCAATATCCTCTCGGTCAAGTATCTCTCTGTAATCTGTCGTACAAAAAGGTCTGGGAATATTTTTACCAACGAGAATATCCGCCATTTTCTCCACACGTTCTTCAAACCTGTCGCATATAGCTGCAATATCAACATCGGTTTTGACCATATCGGCAAACGTATCGGTAACAACACCTATACCTCTTCCGCCAAGACCGATAAATCCAACTCTGAGCTTTCTCACCACAAACCTCCCATTTTAAACAGTTTTAAGCTTTATACAACTCTC
>SVSF01000013.1 GCA_015064425.1 Oscillospiraceae bacterium
CGACGCTCGCGTCTGGGGCAAGCATAGCGCGTGGATGTCCACCGCCAAATGGCGGCGCCCACCTCGCACCGTCCCTGCGCTCACGCTGGGACAATATCGGGCAGAAGCCCGAACCCACTATCCGCAGAGAAACGGCACACAAAAGCCTTCCTCCGGGAGGAAGGGGGACCACGAAGTGGTGGAAGGAGCCCGCGTGACTTTTAGCTTACGCGAATTTTATTGTCACGCGCTCTCCCTCAGTCGCCTTCGGCGCCAGCTCCCTCCCGGAGGGAGCCTTTCGTAAGGTAGCACCAACAGAAAAACACCACCAAAGAGATTTTCTTGGTGGTGTTCGTGTTTTCTCCGCTAAAGATGCATAGCAGAAGTCAGACTTTTTTTAAAATATGTTTGCACTTTTATTTATTCTCTCAAAAATTCCCATGAAAAAATATCCCAGCAGTCCTCCCGATATTATCTCCCCGATACCCACGGTCATAAAAAGAAACGAAAGTCCATCGGGAACATGATATGCATAGGAAAGAATAAAAGGAATTATAAGTGTATTGGAAATAATATTCGGTAACGGAACGAGATATCTGTGCTTTCTTACAAAATATGCTCCTACAGCTCCTATCAGCGTAGCTATCCCGCCGAAGATTATATCGGTAATTATACATCCCGTTATAAGGTTTGCCATAATGCATCCGATAAACAGCCCCGGAATAGCGTAAGGTGAAAAATACGGAAGCACGGACAATGCTTCGGATATTCTCACTTGTACAACACCTCCGGAAAGTCCGAAAGCCGCGCTTAAAAGAGTAAGTACAACGTAAAGCGCGGCAACTATTGCCGCAAAAGTAATACCTTTGATCTTTTTGCTTTTCATTTTTATTCTCCTAGTTTTGTTTTAGGTGAGGATGGTCACGAACTCACCGAGGGAGATTATACCAAAAAAAAATACGGAAAACAATGCATTTTTAAATTTTTTTCGATTTATTCCATCTGCTTTACGGCATACTATTGTATTTTTTCTCTTGCAATGATATAATATCATCGAATTTGAAAATCATTCTCAAATTGAGAGGTCAATATGATATTATTAAACTGTGAAGGGCTTGAACTCGCTTATGACGGGAAGACCGTGGTAAGTGATCTTAGCTTTTCGGTAAACTCGGGAGATTATCTTTGTATAGTTGGAGAAAACGGATCGGGAAAAAGCACCCTTATAAAAGCAATACTTGGTCTTTTAAAACCTGTAAATGGCAAAATATGTACCGAAAACGGTCTTTCAACCAAGGAAATAGGTTATCTTCCCCAGCAAACAGCAGCACAGAAGGATTTTCCTGCGAGTGTTGAGGAAGTAGTCTTTTCCGGTTGCCTCAACTCCCTTTTCTGCCGCCCTTTCTTTTCAAAAGCGGAAAAGGATAGAGCTGTATCAAATATGAAAAGGTTGGGAATATACGACATAAGAAAAAAATGCTACCGCGAACTTTCCGGCGGTCAGCAGCAGAGGGTACTTCTCGCAAGAGCTCTCTGTGCATCAAAGAAGATGATATTGCTTGACGAGCCTGCAAGCGGTCTTGATCCGCTTGTCACATCGGAATTTTATAAAATAACCGAAGAGCTTAACCGCGAAGGTATGACGGTCATAATGGTGACCCATGATATAAACTGTACGATATCTTATGCGAGCCACATCCTTCATATGAAAAATAAGGCTCTGTTCTTCGGAACCGCACACGATTACAGACATTCCGACATCGGACATGCTTATTTCGGAGGTGACTGTTGCCATCATGATTGAATATGTATTGGAAGTATTAAGCTACGGTTTTATAATGAGAGCTCTCATAGTCGGCATACTTATTTCCCTCTGCTCTGCACTTTTGGGAGTATCTTTGGTGCTTAAAAGATATTCTATGATCGGAGACGGTCTATCTCACGTTGCTTTAGGCTCTCTTGCAGTCGCATCCGCAGCAGGGATCGCGCCTCTTAAGATCGCTCTTCCCGTAGTAATAATAGCCGCTTTTCTTTTGTTACGGATAAGCGAAAATTCTGCAATAAAAGGGGACTCCGCCATAGCACTCATATCCACAGGGGCTCTTGCTGTGGGAATATTCGTAATATCTATGACAAGCGGAATGAACATAGACGTCTCAAACTATCTGTTTGGCTCCATTCTTGCAGTTAGCAGCTCCGATGCTTGGCTTTCAGCAGGTCTAGCCCTGGCGGTAATAGTACTTTATATCTTTTTCTATCATAGGATATTTGCCATTACATTCGACGAGAATTTTGCCGCCGCAACAGGAACAAACGTAAAGCTTTACAAGTCCGCAATAGCGGTGCTTACTGCCGTGACAGTTGTAATCGGTATGCAGCTCATGGGAGCGCTTTTAATGTCTAGCTTTATTATATTCCCCTCACTTACATCAATGAGACTCTGCAAGAGCTTCAAACACGTTATCATTTGCTCTGCGGTTGTATCCGCGTTTTCCGTCATAAGCGGAATACTTATGTCATGTTTTGCCGATACCCCTACAGGTGCAGGCATCGTTATCATCAATATCTGCATTTTTGCCGTATTTTCAATTATTTCTTTCTGTAAAAAATTTTCGAGATCTTGATATTGACATTAACACTTTACTTTGGTATAATAGCTATGCGTTTTAACATGGTAAAGCAATAAAAACAATATAAGGAGAAAGATCATGAAAAAAATTTTAACATTGGCGCTTGCTCTTATAACAGTAGTTGCATGCCTGACGGCTTGCGGTAGTACTGGAACAGAGAGCGGTGGATGGGATGTTATTGCTGCAAGAGGCGAGATCATTGTAGGTCTTGACGATACATTCGTTCCCATGGGCTTCAGAGATGAAAATAATGAGCTCGTTGGTTTTGATATTGACCTTGCAAAGGCAGTAGGCGAATATCTCGGAATCAAAGTAACGTTTAAACCCATTGACTGGAACTCCAAGGATATGGAACTCAACGGCGGTCAGATCGACTGCATCTGGAACGGAATGTCCGCAACAGAAGAGAGACAGCAGACAATGGCTCTCACAAACAAGTACCTTAACAATAAGATCGTAGTTATGGCTCTCAGCGAGACAGAGATCACAGTTAAAGAAGCTGCTGACCTTGCAAACTACAAGGTAGGTACTCAGGCAGGAAGCGCAGCTCTCGAAGCTCTTGAAGCTAACGAAGCTTACGACTCTTACAAGGAAAACATCTCCGAATACGACACATACGACGAAGCTATTCTCGATATGCAGGCAGGCAGAATCCAGTGCATCATCGTTGACGAGGTTCTCGGCGAGTACAAGAACAACCTTCTCGGAAATACATTCAAGACATGTGAATACGACTTCGGACCTGACTATTATGCGATCGGATGCAGAAAAGCCGATACTGACGTAGCTGAAAAGCTTAACGGTGCTATCAAGGCTCTTATCGAAAACGGAACTGCTGCAAAGCTTTCCGAAAAGTGGTTCGGCTCCGACCTCGTTATATTTGAAGACTACAAATAATTAACAAAACATAAAGAAAGAGCACGGAGAAATCCGCGCTTCTTTCTGCTTTAAGGAAAATATTATGAATGCATTTATCGAAGCCATACAAGGTATATGGAATATTCGAGGCGCTTTTATGGAAGGTGCCTGGGTAACGCTTAAGCTATTCTTTTTCACTATGCTTTTGTCTATTCCCGCCGGACTTCCGGTAGCTCTCGGCAGCAACAGTAAAATAGCTCCCATAAGATGGATATGCAAGGCCTTCGTATGGATATTCAGAGGCACTCCTCTGATGCTTCAGCTGTTCTTCTTCTACTATTTCTTCTTCCCATTCGTTTTAGGGCTTCCCCAGATATCCGCGCTTTCTATTGCAATATTTACTTTTGTTCTCAACTACGCGGCATATCTTGCAGAAATATACAGAGCAGGCATAGAAAGTATCGACAACGGTCAGCATGAGGCTGCTTACTCCCTGGGAATAAGTAAGGCAAAAACTATGTTCAGCATCATTATTCCTCAGACAGTAAAGAGAGTCATCCCCCCCGTATCCAATGAAATGATAACACTTGTAAAAGATACCGCACTGGTAAGCTGCATCGCACTTTCCGACTTATTCAGAGTCGTCACCAAACAGGTAAGTGCACGAAGCAATCCCTTGCTCTATGTAGCTCCCGCTATATTTTATCTTATCTTTACATTCCTGCTCACACAGTTGACCAGATATCTCGAAAATAAATTTTCCATATATGAGGAGGGTACAAGATGAACAAAGAAATGACCGTCCTTGATATGAGGAATATAAGCAAAAACTTTTCCGGTACCGAAGCGCTGTCAAATGTAAGCCTTGCCGTAAAGGAAGGCGAGACCGTTGCGATAATCGGTCCTTCCGGATCGGGCAAAAGCACTCTTTTGCGTTGTGTCAACGCTTTGGTAAAAGCAAGCTCCGGATATATCAGTGTAAACGGAGCCGTACTTGCAAAAAACGAAAACGGCAAAGCTATATACCCCAAGGATAAAGAAATACGCAAGATATGTACCGAAATAGGTATGGTATTCCAGCATTTCAATTTGTTCCCGCACATGACATGCCTTGAAAATATTATGTTTGCCCCCGTAAACGTAAAGGGCGAAGATAAAGAAAAAGTATACGAAAAAGCAATAAAGCTTCTGTCTCTCGTCGGTCTTGAAAATAAAGCAAAAAATTATCCCGCACAGCTTTCAGGCGGTCAGAAGCAGCGTATAGCAATAGCCCGTGCTCTTGCTATGGAGCCTTCAATAATGCTTTTTGATGAGCCCACCTCTGCCCTCGATCCCGAAATAACGGGTGAGGTACTCGCAGTAATGAAAAAGCTTTCCGAAAACCGCACGACTATGCTGGTAGTAACTCATGAGATGGGATTTGCAAAAGAGGTTGCCGACAGAGTAATATTTATGGACAAGGGAAAGATAGTTGAAAGCGGAAGTCCCGACGATATCTTTAACGCTCCCAAAAGCGAAAGACTCAAGGAATTCCTCAATTCCGTTTTAAGATAAGTACAAATCATTAAATAACGACCCTATGCATATATTTTTACGGATATGCAAAGGGTCTTTTTTATTTGCCCAAAGAAAGGACGGTATATAATGAACGGTACATCTTACGGGAAATATAAACCGCTTAATTCGGATGATATTCAGAAATCCAGAAGTAAATACGGAGATAACACGATTTCCGAAAAGAAAGGAAAAGGATTTTTTCGACAGTTTATTTCAAATTTTAACGATCCTGTAATAAAGATACTTCTCGTAGCTTTAGGTTTAAATCTTGCGCTGATATATTCACATAAAAATTGGTATGAGACCCTCGGTATAGTTTTTGCCATACTCATATCCACCTTTGTCTCTACAGTTTCCGAATACGGAAGTGAAATGGCCTTTAAGCGTATGAAAGAGGAAAGCGATAAAAGCCTATGCCGAGTGATAAGAGATCATGGGACAGATAACGTGCCCCTATCGGAATTAGTAGTAGGAGATATCGTTTGTGTTTCATCGGGAGAAAAAATACCTGCAGACGGAATAATAATATCCGGAGAACTCAGTGTAGATCAAAGTGCCCTTAACGGAGAATCTAAGGAAGTCTTCAAATATCCCGATGGAGACACGGAGGAGAGCCTCTCATCAAGATCCTTCGTGTGTAAAGGCAGTATTGTAAGCGAAGGAGAAGCGCTGATATGCGTTAAGAGCGTAGGAGACCGCACCTTCTACGGAGCGATGGCAAACGAAATGCAGGACGTGCAAAGAGAAAGTCCGTTGAAGCTTCGTCTTTCCAAACTCGCACGTTTTATAAGCAAGCTTGGATATATCTGCGCCGTACTTGTTGCGGTAGCGGATCTGTTCGTCTCCTTTGTTATACAAAAAAACCCCGTATCTGCTTATAATATCGCCGTAAATGTTCTGCACGCTTTTACCCTGGGTATAACGGTAGTTGTAATGGCAGTTCCCGAAGGTCTTCCCATGATGATAACCGTTGTCCTCTCCAGAAATATGTTCAGAATGCAAAAAGATAAAGTCCTTGTAAGAAAGCTGGTCGGAATAGAGACCGCAGGAAATATGAACGTCCTATTTACAGACAAAACAGGGACTCTGACTAAAGGAAATATGTCCGTTGCATCCGTCATCAGCGGAAACGGCACAATATTTAAGCATACCTCTGCGATACCTGATGCTTTGAGATGTCCCATTGAATCCTGTGCCATTTTCTGCAACTCTGCTACGGCAAAAGGAAAAAAAGCTGTGGGAGGGAACTCCACCGACAGAGCCATAATGGAATTCTTCCTTCCGAGTAAGCTGAAAAGACCCGATATCATCGCGTCGCTTCCCTTCTCAAGTATAACAAAGTATTCTGCCATAAGCTATAAAACCAAAAAAGGAAAGCTCCGCTCACTTGTCAAAGGTGCTCCCGAGATACTGATACCGGGATGTACACATATGCTATCGGATAAAGGTGAAATCCTTCCCTTCGATGCAGAGAGCGTAAATACCGCTTTAAATTCAATGACAAAAAAAGCTATGCGTGTCCTCGCAGTTGTAAGCACGGATACCGTTATATCCGAAAACAAAAAAATGAGCGGCATGTGTTTCGTTGCCCTTATCTGCATCAGAGATGAGTTGCGCAGAGAAGCTCGCAAATCCGTAGAAAAATTGAGATCCGCAGGGGTATCTGTGATAATGATGACCGGGGACAGTAAAGCTACAGCTGCAGCCATAGCCAAAGAGTGCGGTATATTAAAAGGAGATGTAGCAGACAATTCTATTTTTAACGGAAAAGAAATATCTGAAATGTCAGACGAAGAGCTGAAAGCACACTTGCCGAAAATAAAAGTCATTTCGCGTGCCCTGCCCTCGGACAAATCACGTCTTGTAAGAATTGCTCAGGATAGCGGATACGTTTGCGGTATGACAGGGGATGGAGTAAACGATGCCCCGGCTCTCAAAAAAGCAGATGTCGGTTTTGCAATGGGAAACGGAACGGACATTGCAAAAGATGCCTCGGATATTGTAATACTTGACAGCAATATATCCTCTATAGCCAAAGCCGTTCTGTACGGAAGAGCTATTTTTCAGAACATCAGAAAATTCATCGTGTTCCAGCTTACGGTCAACCTTGCTGCCTGTGTCCTTTCGATAATATGTCCTCTATTGGGAATTGAAACACCCATAAGTGTAATGCAGATGCTTTGGGTGAATATGATAATGGATACCTTTGCCGCTCTGGCTTTTGCAGGAGAAGCCCCTGCTCCCTCGCTTATGCATCAAAAACCGCTGTCACGCGATGAAAACATTCTGTCAAAATCCATGTGTTCTCAGATCTTATGGTGCGGTATCTATATATGCACTGTATGCTTGGCATTCCTGAAATGTGAGTTTTTTTATGACATCTTCAGATACGATCCTTCGGATGCGGTGTTTATGACAGGCTTCTTTGCGCTTTTTATCTTTTTTGGAATTTTCAGCTGCTTCAACACAAGAGTACCGGGCATTAATCTCTTCAAAGATATTTCAAAAAATCCAACATTTATATTTATAATTTTTATCATTGCGATGATCCAACTTTTTATGATATATTCAGGATCAAATGTTTTTCGCTGCGTTCCGCTCAGTATTGACGAACTTAAATTCGTAATATACCTTTCCGCAAGTGTTATCCCTTTTGATCTTATAAGAAAAATATGGCGTCACTTCAAAGCAGTTTCCGTAATATAAAAGCCGTGTAAACACGGCTTTTTCTTTACTTTTATAATGTTTTGTGTTAAAATGGATAAAATAACTGTATAATAAATTTAACGAGGAGTTATTATACGGTGAAAAAAACAACCAAGGATTTTATTGCAGCGTACGTGCTCGCCCTGGGCGTCTTTTGCGGCGTAGCCATATTGGCGTATCTCGTAATCGTTGCTTAGATCATATTTCGTTACTTTTGGAGGCAGGAGTGGACATTTTAAAACAACTTGCTGAGGAATTTCAGCTAAAAGACCAGCAGGTGGAAAACACCGTAAAACTCATAGACGACGGGAATACCATACCTTTTATCGCAAGATACAGAAAAGAACTTACAGGTTCACTTGACGATACGGTGTTAAGAGATCTTTTTGACAGACTAAATTATTTAAGAAATCTTGTAAAACGTAAAGAAGAAGTGTTTGCGGCAATCTCCGAGCAAGGTAAGATGACAGAGGAAATATCCGATGCTCTCGAAGCCGCACAGATCCTCACCGAAGTAGAAGATATATACAGACCCTTTAAGCCCCACAGAAAAACGCGTGCTTCCGTGGCAAGAGAAAAAGGGCTAGAACCTCTTGCAGAGCTCATCTTATCACAAAGTGAAAATTATGAGAGATCTATTGAGGAGATCGCGGCTGATTATATAAACGAAGAGCTCGGTGTTGGCTCCGCAAAAGATGCAATAGACGGTGCCTGTGACATAATAGCAGAAGATATTTCCGATAATGCCGATTACCGCAAAGAGATACGTGCCATCACACACGACTTTTCGATGGTAAGCAGTAAGAATATAAAAGACGGAGACTCTCCTTACACTATGTATTATGACTACAGTGAAAAGTTCTCCTCCATCCCTCACCACCGCATATTGGCTATGAACCGTGCGGAAAATGAAGGATTTATAAAAGTAAGCATAGATATCTCAAAAGATATAATATTGAATTACCTTTACAACTGTGTCTTAAAAACTCCATCATCGGCAGCTGCAAAATATATTGGACGCGCCGTAGTTGACAGTTACGACAGACTTATTGCTCCGTCAATAGAAAGAGAGCTCAGATCGGCAGCATTTGATGAGGCAAGTGAAAGCGCCATATCCCTTTTTTCTCAGAACCTCAAGAATCTTCTTATGACGGCTCCCCTTAAGGGAAAAACGGTATTGGGTCTGGATCCCGGATACAGAACGGGATGCAAGCTTGCCGTCGTGGATAAAACAGGCAAAGTACTGGATACTGCGGTAATATATCCTACTAAGCCTCAGGAACGTATCGAAGAAGCAAGAAAGATCGTTTTAAAACTTATAAAAAAATACAGTGTTGATACGGTAGCTATCGGAAACGGTACCGCATCAAAGGAAAGTGAAATATTTATAGCCGAAACACTTCACGAATGCGATGCAGATATTAAATATGCAATGGTAAGTGAATCCGGTGCTTCTGTTTACTCTGCTTCCCCTTTGGGCGCTGAAGAGTTCCCCAATTTTGATGTAACGCAAAGAAGTGCGGTATCCATAGCCAGAAGGCTTCAGGATCCTCTTGCAGAGCTTGTGAAGATAGATCCCAAATCCATAGGAGTAGGACAGTACCAGCACGATATGAAGCAGGCAAGACTTAACGAAGCTCTCGGAGGGGTCGTAGAAGACTGTGTAAACTCCGTAGGTGTTGACGTAAATACCGCTTCCTATTCCCTGCTTTCATATATTGCGGGAATAAATACCGCATCAGCCAAAAACATCGTAAAATACAGAGAAGAAAACGGAGAGTTCAAAAACCGTGCGGAAATACTCAAGGTACCGAGAATAGGGGCAAAAGCTTACGAACAGTGCGCAGGTTTCTTGAGAGTATCCGGTTCTGATGAGATACTTGACAATACGGGTGTGCATCCCGAATCCTACAAGGCAACAAAGACTCTTCTCAAAAAATACGGTTTTACAGAAAAAGATATAAAGGAAAATAAACTCGGTACACTTAAAGCAAAAATAGAAGCCGACGGAGAAGAAAAGACCTGCGAAGAGCTCGGAATAGGTTTACCCACCCTCAAGGATATCGTAAGTGAGCTTGAAAAACCCGGACGCGACGTGAGAGACAATCTGCCTCAGCCTACGCTCCGCTCCGATATAATGGATATGTCCGACCTCAAACCCGGAATGCTCTTAAACGGAACTGTAAGAAACGTTATAGATTTCGGTGCTTTCGTTGATATCGGCGTTCATCAGGACGGTCTGATCCACATTTCCGAAATATCCGAAAAATTTATAAAACATCCTACGGAAGTTCTTTCGGTAGGCGATAATGTAAGAGTAAAGGTACTTTCTGTCGATACGGCAAAAAAACGTATCTCTCTCACTATGAAAGGGCTATAATTCGACAAAATGCAGCGTTAATTTTCTAATAAATTAGAAAACCGCCAAGTTTAGGCTGTGAGTTTTAAACATTTATTCACAGATATTGTACAATATGCATAATTTTTTTCTGAAATTTTGGGTATAAAAGCTCTTCAAAAATCTCTGATATTCTGATATAATACTTATGTTTATTAGTGTGCCTTTGTGGGCGTTCTCATCAAAGTTTATTACTAATTAAAATAATATAAATCACTCAGTTAGTTTAGGAGGATCTTTAAATGGCAAGTTTAACATTTAAACACATCTACAAGAAATATCCCGGTGGCGTTACAGCCGTTTCCGACTTTAACCTAGATGTTAAAGATAAGGAATTTCTTGTATTCGTAGGACCTTCCGGATGCGGTAAGACAACAACTCTCCGTATGATCGCAGGTCTTGAAGAAATAACAGAAGGCGAACTTTTCATCGGTGACCGCCTTATCAATGACGTTGTTCCTAAGGACAGAGATATCGCGATGGTTTTCCAGAACTACGCTCTTTATCCTCATATGACAGTTTTTGATAACATGGCATTCGGTCTTAAACTCCGCAAGACTCCCAAGGAAGAGATCAAGCGCAGAGTTGAAGAAGCTGCTCGTATACTTGACATCGCTCACCTTCTCGACCGTCGTCCTAAGGCTCTTTCCGGTGGTCAGAAGCAGAGAGTTGCGCTCGGACGTGCTATCGTTCGTGAGCCTAAAGTATTCCTTCTTGACGAACCTCTTTCCAACCTCGATGCTAAGCTCCGTGCACAGATGAGAACAGAGCTTACAAAGATACATAAGAAACTCGGTACAACCTTCGTATACGTTACTCACGACCAGACAGAAGCTATGACTATGGCTACAAGAATCGTAGTTATGAAGGACGGCTTCATTCAGCAGGTTGATACTCCTCAGAACCTTTACGACTATCCCGTAAACACATTCGTTGCAGGATTTATCGGAACACCTCAGATGAACTTCATCAAGGCTACCCTCGTTAAGAAGGCTGATGCTGTATACGCTGAATTCGATGGAACTGCTATTAAGGTTCCCGCCGAAAAGGCTAACGATCCTGCTCTTGCTGATTACATGGGCAAGGAAGTTATACTCGGTATTCGTCCCGAAGCTCTCCACGATGAGCCTATGTACCTCTCCACCTTTGCTGATTCCACTATTGAAGTTGATGTTGAAATCACAGAACTTATGGGTGCTGAGATCTTCTTGTACCTCCTCGTTGGCGAAACAAAGCTTATCGCTCGTGTATCTCCTCGCTCCCAGGCTAGAGCAGGCGACAAGGTTCAGATCGCTATCGATACAACAAGAATGCACATCTTCGACAAAGACACTGAGAGATGCATCGTTCACTAATAAAAACATAAAAGGCGTTGTGCTAAGCACAACGCCTTTTTTATTCCTCTTCTTTTTTCTTCTTTTTTTCTCTCAAAACAACAAAAAAATCCGACAATAATTCAGAAGCCTCTTTTTCCATAAGACCCTTCTCTATTATAGGCTTGTGGTTATACGGATACTCGTTCAGGTCCACCACCGAACCAAAAGATCCCGCTTTTGTATCTGACGCTCCAAACACGACTCTTTTTATCCTCGCATTTATTATAGCTCCCGCACACATAGCGCACGGTTCAAGAGTAACGTACAGATCGCATTTATGAAGGCGCCAGCCTCCCAAAGCTTTGCACGCCTCGTCTATAGCCATTATCTCTGCATGGTAGAGAGCGTTTTTTTTCGTTTCACGGCAATTATACCCGCGTCCGACTATCCTACCCTCCCATACCGCAACAGCGCCCACGGGCACTTCTTCAAGCTCGAGCGCTTTTTTTGCAAGTTCCAGAGCCTCTTTCATATAATCAAGATCACACATGAAAACACCACCAAGCATATAAAGCATATACAAAATACAGTATAATAAAAGCAGGGTGTAATATCACCTTTGCAAGCGATATTTCTGTTTTTTTCGATTCAACCTCTTCTTTTACGTCATCCTCTTTAGAAAAAGCATATCTTCTCTTTTTCGTTTTCAAAACCGCGGTAGAAATTATTCCAAGCAGGAATATAATAAATAAAAGGTGTATAGTATAATCCGAGCTCTTTTCTTCTCCGTAAAAACTTACCATTGATGATATTACGACGGAAATAAAATTGTTCAGCATATGGATAGCCATACCGACTCTTGCCGAACCGCACCTGATATCAGCCTTTGCTATTATGAGACCGCAAATAAAAGCAAATATGACCTGCCCGGGGTATATATGAACCAGGGCAAACAGAAGGGCAGATACGACAACCGCACATCCTTCACCGTATTTGAGAAAACGCCCCATTATAATACATCTGAAGACCATTTCCTCAAGGACTCCGGCAAGGATAACTACCATAATAAAATACAGAGCTATGGCGAGTCCTTCGTCCTTAGCGTACGGAAAATCGGATTCCGGCATAAGCAGCTTGATTCCCATATTCTCGAAAAATGCGGTAACAAAACCCATAAGCAGAGAAACAAGCATGAGATTTGCTATAGAGCTGAATATAACAAAAGGTTCAGACGAAGGATCGGATTTAGCAAAAGGCGCCAAAAGTTCTCTCTTCTCAATTTTAAAACACAGCATAAGGGAGCCCAGAAAAGCTAACATCATAAGGGCATATAAAACTGTATTATATATAGAAACAACGCTTGGGCTAAGATCTGATCCCGATGCCACCAAAGCAAAAAGAAAGCCCAGCAGCTCTTTGACCGCAAGATGGAATATCATACAAATAGCTATCTTTATAATAACCGTCTTATACGTTTCTTCTTTTCTAAACAATATGTATCAACTCCTATATATACATATTAGCAAAATCCCGATTTTTTTTCAACCCATATTTATCTTTTGTACGGTTTTGTCTTATAATAGGTATAAAAAATGATAAAATACTTGATTTTTTTTTGCATATATGGTATACTCTATGAGTATAGTGCCGTTTTATGCGGTAATATATATTCAAAAATTCAGGAAAAGGAGGAATGCTTTCTGAACAAAGAACCTCAGGAAAAGCCGAGTGTTTCCAAGCGTGTCTTCAAGGTAATAAGCGCTCCGGTCTACCTATTGGCAAGACCTATAGACGCTTTTATTGATAGCGTTAAGCTTAAACACGATAAGATACGTAAAGAAAATGCCCAAATAGCAGAAAATTCAGATCTGTATAGTGATTTTTCTGTAAGATCGGCAGAAAACCAAAGCGTAAGTTTCCGAGAGCACGTAGCTGTTTTCAGAAATAACTCCCTTTCCCTTTTCGATTCTATATACAATGCGGTAGTAATAAAGATATCAGAAAAGAACCGCAAAGAACGTAATAAAATAAAGAAAGATTACAAAGACGTTCCCCTCCATCCTCTTGGATGGCAGGATGACCAAAGGGTCATTTATAAGACCAGCATATGGGACGTAGTTCTCAAGGTATTGGATATATTCCCTGCCTCCTTTGCTCTTTTCTCCAAATTTAGGAGCTACTTATCGAACAACGTTCGCTCCGTAATAAAAGTAACGGCTCTCTCGCTTGCAGCTCTTGCATGTGCCGGCTCACTTATATATTACATACACGACGCGATAACAGAAGACGTACAGTTCATAGTATATATTGACGGCAAAGAAATAGGAATGATCGAGAATAAAGAAACTCTCGATAACGCCCTCAAAGAAGCCGAGAGATATATGAGTTCACACACAGGAACAGACTACATCTTCTCAAAGAATATCAAGTATGAGCTTATAGCGACTCACGATAACACCTTTGTTTCGGAAGAACAGCTCAGCGCCAATATAATCGATATGGCAAAAGAGCGTTACGTCCCCGCATATGTTCTTTATGTTGATGACACAAGAGTAGCATCAAGCACTTCACGTTCTTCTTTGGAATCGGTCATATCTTCACTTAAAAATGCAAAGCTCCGTCAGTTTACCAATAGCGGTGTCAATGCAAATACTGTTGAAATATCCAACACTCTTAAAATAGAAAAGCTTCTTTGCCTTGAAGAAGAAATATACTCAGCATACGATATTTATCTCATGCTCAATGATTCCGACGACATAAGATTTTACAATGATGCGGCAATTGAAGAATCAGAAAAGACAGATGAGGACGTTGACGTCCTTGTAGATCCTCTGGCTCCCGATTCCGATACTGCCAAGGAAGACAACGAGGACGACGAGGACATAGATATTTCCTTCTTTGACAAAGAAGATTTCGAGTCATCTAACAACCATCCACAGATAGATGTAAATCTCGTCTTTTCCGCAGTAGTTAATGAAGAAGTATACGAACCCGTAGCTTACGAAACAGTATACCAATACTCCGAATACTATTCTATCGGAACAGAGTTTACCAGCGTTGAAGGACAGAACGGAGAGGTACGTCATACATATTCCGTTTCTTACATAGACGGAAAAGAGGTATCCCGTACACTCACATCTACAGAATACGTAAAAGAGCCCGTTAAAAAGGTCGTACTCGTAGGTATTGCAGAACCCATTTCCACAGAAGCAAGCGGTAATTTTATTTACCCTGTTTCCGGAAACATCCATATTTCCTCCTATTTCGGCTCATACAGAAGCAATACATCGTATCACTACGGTGTGGATATAACCGGACAGAGATACCGTCCCATCTTAGCTTCAGACGGAGGCGTAGTAATCTTTGCAGGTAATTATTCCTCTTACGGAAGACTCGTTAAAATAGACCATGGTAACGGATACGTTACTTATTATGCTCATATGCAGGAAATATGCGTAGAAGAAGGACAGCGAGTTCATCAGGGTCAGATCATAGGACGTATGGGCGACAGCGGAGTTGCATCCGGTGTACACGTACACTTCGAAATAAGATGGAACAATAACCCCCAGGATCCCTTAAAATTCTTACCTAAATACTAAAATATCCTTGAATATTACTATTCAAGGATATTTTTATGCTCATAAAATTTTGGGAGGGCTTAAGCCCTCCCATTTGCGTTTATTATTCGTCGTCTTCGATCTTAGCTTCAGCTATTATCTTCTGGGATATGTTAGCAGGAACTTCTTCGTAACGAGCGAAGACCATACTGTAGCTTCCCTTACCCTGAGTCATAGCACGAAGAGCGATAGTGTAATCCATCATTTCGGACATAGGAACTTCAGCTTCGAGCATCTGATAGCCGGGCTTGTTTTCCATAGCAGCCATACCGAGAACTCTTCCGCGGCGCTTTGTAACGTCACCCATTGCATCTCCGAGGCAAGATTCGGGAACCTTAACGGTAAGTGTCATAACAGGCTCAAGAATAACGGGATTTGCCTTGGGAAGTCCTTCCTTATATGCAAGTCTTGCAGCAAGTTTGAAGGAGATTTCATTAGAGTCAACAGGATGGTAAGATCCATCGTAAAGGTCAGCAGCAAGGTTAACAACAGGATATCCTGCGAGAACACCCTTTACCATTGCTTCCTGAAGTCCCTTTTCAACTGCGGGATAGTAGTTCTTGGGAACGCTTCCGCCTACTACGCTCTGCGTAAAGGTAAGTCCCTCATCCTCACCGGGAGCAAATTTGATCTTAACGTGACCGTACTGTCCGCTTCCTCCGGACTGCTTCTTATGCTTTCCTTCAACGTCAACGGGCTTCTTAATGGTCTCACGATATGCGATCTTGGGATCTCCGAGTTCAACGCCTGTACCATACTTGTTCTTAAGCTTGGAGACTACAACGTCTATATGGATATCACCGAGACCGGAGAGAAGAAGCTGCTTTGTTTCTGCATTGTTTTCATACTTGAGAGTTGAATCCTCTTCAAGGATCTTTGCAAAGCCGCCGGAAAGCTTATCTTCATCGCCCTTAGCCTTAGGAGATACTGCCTTTGTATAGAATGCTTCGGGATATACTACGGGAGCGTATGCCTTTGCATCACCGTTAAGAGCAAGAGTATCGTTTGTCTTTGTATCGCCAAGCTTTGCTATCATACCGATATCGCCGCAAGACATCGCTGTAAGCTCTTCCTGCTTCTTACCCTTCATAGTGTAGAAGTGAGCCATCTTTTCTGTAGTGCCGGTTCTGATGTTCATAAGAGCCATATCGTTCTTAAGTTCGCCTGCCATAACCTTAAAGAATGACATCTTACCAACAAAGGGGTCAGCAATCGTCTTAAATACGAATATCTCAGGATCACCTTCAGTAACGATCTTCTTTTCGATGATCTTGCCGTCTTCAACAATTCTTTCGCTGCCCTTAGCCGTATGTCTCGGGAAAGATCCTGCGATAGTATCAAGCAACACGCCTATGCCCCAAAGCTTCGTAGCGGAGCCACTGAATACGGGGGCAACGAGACCGTTGATAATACCCTCGTGAAGAGCCTCATAAGCCTCTTCGTCAGTAAAATCTTCGCCTGCGAAAAACTTTTCCATAAGGTCATCGCTTGTTACGGCGATAGCTTCACAGAAAGACTCTCTGTAGGACTTAGCCTTGTCCATAAAATCTGCAGGGATCTCTGTCTCGGAGCGATTACCCTTTTCATCATACTTGTAAGCCTTCATATTGATAAGGCTGAGGAATCCCTTGATCTGACCTCCGGATACCATAGGAACAAGTACGGGGCAAACTTCTGTTCCGAATCTGTCCTTGAGCTCACCGAAAGTGCGGTCAAAGTTTGCTTCGGAATCATCAAACTTATTTATAAAGAAAGACTTGGGAATATTGGCTTCAGTAGCATTGTCCCATGCGATCTCTGCGCCAACCTCAAGGCCTGCTCTTGCATCAAGTGCAATAACTGCAGCATCAGAAACTCTGAGAGCCTGGAGCATTTCACCTGCAAAATCAAAGTAACCGGGAGTGTCAAGTACATTTATCTTCATATCGCTCCAGTTAACGTTAATGAGAGAAGACTGGAGAGTAAAGCCTCTCTTTATTTCTTCTGCATCATAGTCACAGACTGTATTTCCGTTAGTAGGATTACCCATTCTGTCAATATTCTTTGTGAAATACAGGATAGCCTCAGCTATCATAGTTTTACCCGATCCGCTGTGTCCAAGCAAGCATACGTTACGGATCTGTTTTGTAGTAAATGTTGCCATTTTTACATTTCCCCTTTATATAAAAGTATATTGTAATTTGAAATTTCTGACATATAAATGCCGAAAAACAAGCACTAGAAAAATTATACTATAAAATTCTTTTCATTTCAATAGGAAATTCATAAATTTCGCATTGTTAGTATAAAACTACAGTAAACAATTTTGTTAAGATTGCACAAAAATCCCTTGATAGGTGCCTCTTTTGACAAATTCCTTATCAATTTCGTTCATTACTACAAACTTTTTTCGACTCCATAATGGAGCAACAAGTTCATCCGGGGCACCGTCTCCCGTCACTCTTCCAATTACAATATCTTGAGGTAAAAGCTCAAGTTGGGAGCAAACTATGTCAACGTATTCTTCAAGTTCCAAAGTCTTGTATTCACCGGAAAGATATTGCCTTTCCATTACCGTTCCCTTTAAAATGTGTAGAAGATGTATTTTGATCTGTTCCGGATGTATACGTGCCATCTCACGTACCGTTTCAAGCATCATTTCCTTGTTTTCTCCCGGAAGTCCGTCAATAAGATGCACAGAACGTACTATTCCCGAAAGCTTATTAAATCCTTCTAAAAAGTCCTCATAACTGTGACAGCGGTTTATCTTCCCGGCAGTGATATCATGCACAGTTTGAAGTCCAAGTTCGACCACCAGATCCGTTTTTTTCGAAAGCTCGTGAAGATATTCCGCCACCTCATCGGAAATGCAATCCGCTCTGGTTGCTATATTTATACCGACAACTCCGGGAATTTTAAGAGCACTCTCGTAGAGTTCCTTCAGCTTCGGCAAAGGTGCATAAGTATTGGTAAACGCTTGGAAATACGCAATATACTTGGTTTCTCCCCACTTTTTTTGCATCTTCTCCGCAGCTTCATAAAACTGCTCCTCAACACTCTTGTGAGAGTCTGTCATTATAAATTTGCCGTTACAGTAGGTGCATCCTCCATATCCCTTGCTTCCGTCTATGTTCGGGCAAGTAAATCCGCAATCCAGCGTGATCTTGGCGCATTTTCCGCCGTAACGCTTTTTCATATAATAGTCATAGGTATAATATCTCTTGTTGCTGTCTGAATATATAAATGGGTTTTCCATAAGTCCCGCCTTGGCTTTGTTTTTATTTATTATACATCTTGTTAAAAATTTAGTCAAATTTTATCATTCAACTTATTGAATATTTTTCCATAGCGTGATATAATTTAAGGTGAGTTTGTTTGGAAGGATGTGTGAAAGTGAACGTAATAGGATTCGATAATGAAAAATATATCGCTCTTCAGTCAGAACAGATAAGGAAACGCATCAGTACTTTTGGCGGTAAGCTCTACCTGGAGTTTGGCGGTAAGCTTTTCGATGACCATCACGCATCAAGAGTACTCCCGGGGTTTGCACCCGACAGTAAAATAACCATGCTTCTAAGCCTCTCATCAGATGTAGAGGTAGTTATAGTTATCAATGCCCGGGATATTGAAAATAACAAAACAAGAAGCGATATCGGCATATCCTATGATAATGACGTTCTGAGACTAATCGATGCCTTCAGAGCAATAGATCTCTACGTTGGAAGCGTAGTTATCTCTCAGTTCAACAACCAGGGCGCGGCTATAGCCTTTAAAAACAAGCTTGAAATGTTAGGTCTCAAGGTATTCCTTCACTACAATATCGAGGGATATCCTTACAATATACAGCACATAGTTAGCGACGAGGGGCTTGGCAAAAACGATTATATCGAAACCTCCCGTCCTCTTGTGGTACTCACCGCTCCCGGTCCCGGATCCGGTAAAATGGCTACCTGTCTTTCTCAGCTTTATCATGAAAACAAACGCGGCGTAAAGGCAGGCTACGCAAAGTTTGAGACCTTCCCCATATGGAATCTTCCCCTCAAGCATCCCGTAAACATCGCATATGAGGCGGCAACGGCAGACCTTAACGATGTTAATATGATAGACCCTTTCCACCTCGAAGCATATGGGGAGACAGCGGTAAATTATAACAGAGACATCGAGATCTTTCCTGTTCTAAACGCGATATTCGACAGCATATACGGCAAAAGCCCCTATAGATCCCCTACAGATATGGGCGTAAATATGGCAGGCTACTGCATCTCCGATAACGATGCATGCTGCCGAGCCAGCAAAGAAGAGGTAATACGCCGTTACTTCGCGGTAATGTGCGACAGAAGAAAAGGCAAGGTCAGCGAATCCTCCGTGCAGAAGGTAGAAACACTTATGCGTCAGGCAGGAATATCTGTTGATGACAGACCCGTAGTCAAAGCGGCTATTGACCGCTCAATTTCAACAAATAATCAGCCTGCGGTAGCCATAGAACTTCCCAACGGAAGCATAATCACAGGCAAAACGAGCGAGCTCTTGGGTGCAGCTTCAGCGGCTCTCTTAAACGCGGTAAAAGCACTCTCTCATATAGAAAAGTGCAAGCATCTCATAGCTCCCGAAACAATAGAACCTATCCAGGAGCTTAAAATAAAGACTTTGGGCAATCACAACCCAAGACTGCACACCGATGAAGTACTTATAGCTCTTGCAATCAGTGCCACAAGAAATGAAGCGGCAGCAGAGGCAATGTCAAAGCTCAATCTTTTGCGAGGCTGCGAAGCACACTCAACGGTCATCCTTTCCCAGGTTGATGAGGACGTGTTCAGAAAGCTCGGAATAAGACTTACCTGTGAGCCTCACTACTATACCAAAAAACTTTATCATAAATAAAAAAGCATCCCGAAGACGTAAAGTCTTCGGGATCTCTTTATTATCAGTCTTTTTTCTTCTTTGCGATCTTTGCAACCGTTCCGCCGAGAGCGAAAAGTGCAATGGCGTTGGGAAGTACCATAAGGTAATTGAACGCGTCTGTAAGCTCCCATACAAGGTCATTACTTACCATTGTTCCGAGGAAGATAAACGCAAGGGCTATGATAGAATAGATAACCGTGCACACTTTAGGATTCTTCTTGCCGAAAAGATATACAACGTTGATCTTACCAAACATATTCCAGCTGAGTACTGTGGAAAATGCGAAGAAGAACAAGCATACAGCAACGAACATAGCGCCCAAATCAGCTCCGAAAAGTGTACCGAATGCTGTCTGAGCAAGATTAGATTTGCTTATAGTCTCAGTAACCTCTCCGAAATATCCGTTTGCAAGAGGACCGCCCTCTGTGTAAAGAGTAGAGATAATAACAAGTGCGTTGAGAGTAAGAACTATAAATGTATCTATAAATACACCGATCATAGCAACAACGCCCTGGTCGTGAGGATCCTTAACGTCTGCAAGAGCATGTGCATGAGGTGTAGAACCCATACCTGCTTCGTTGGAGAAAAGACCTCTCTTTGCACCCTGGCTGATAGCAGCCTTGATAGCTGCACCAAAAGTACCGCCGAGGATAGCTGTAGGTGTAAATGCATACTTAAAGATCATACCGAAAGTAGCGGGGATAGCAGTAATATTAGCACAAAGAATAACGATACCGCCGATAAGGAATATACCCGCCATAATAGGAACAAGCTTTTCTGTAACAGAGGCAAGTCTCTTAACACCGCCAATAAAGATAATAGCGCAGATAATTACAAGTACGATACCCATTACCCATGTAGGAACACCGAAAGCCGTGTTCATTGTGGAACCGATAGAGTTTGACTGAACCATAGATCCCATGAATCCGAGAGCAAGGATAGTCGCCACTGAGAAGAAGCCTGCAAGGAACTTACCGAACTTACCCTTGAATGCCTCTGTGATATAGTAAACGGGACCACCCTGAATATTGCCGTTCTCGTCTGTCTTACGTGTTGTGATAGCAAGAGTTGCCTCTGCATATATGGTAGCCATACCGAGGAATGCGATAACCCACATCCAGAAGATAGCGCCGGGACCGCCTACAAGGATAGCGCCGGAAGCGCCGACGATATTACCTGTACCTACCTGAGCGGCAATAGCGGTAGCGAGAGCCTGGAATGAGCTCATTCCCTTTCCGTCTTTTTTGCCGAAAAGCTTAATGTTACCAAATACCTTCTTCAAACCTTCGCCAAAGCAGCGAACCTGTACAAAACGTGTGCGGATAGTGAAATAAAGACCTACTGCAATAAGAAGGATAATGAGAATGTAGCTGGAAAGATACTCATTGACCTTACACACAATGTCATAGATGTTTTTTTCAAGATTACCCATGATGTTCTCCTTTAAAAAGAAATAAAAAAATAGAGCTGCCGCACGGCAACTCCGGAAATCTTGGATATAAGCAGAAAAAGAATAAATATACGAAGTCTTTTCCCTGCCCTGTCCTTTTGCCTGAGAGATTCGGATAGGCTCTTTATCAGCACTATCCTTGCACCTTCGGCACTCATAAACCCAAATCGGCTTTGAGATTCTCCAGAGCTTCCTCCACCCTCGGTCTCCGAAAATCATCGGATCCTGACGGTATCTGCGGAATATAGAGGGATTATACCACGCATTTTTGCTTTTGTCAAGTTGTTATTAACAAATTATTTGCTTTTTTTGAAGAATTTTCTGATATTGGATCTAAGCTTTCTTAAAGGGCGTATCACGCCGTGCCAAAAGCAAACGTAAGCTCTGTAAGTAAGAGAGCTAACAGACACGTATCTTTCGCCTCTGTAGAATGCCTTTAGCACCCCGATAAGCTGCCCTCTTTCCACCTTTTCGGTGTTTATCTGATTGTCGCCTATACAGAGAAAAGAGCCGTCAGGGCACAATTTTACCGCTCTGTGAAGAACGAACTGTCCTCCCTTGCGCTTGTAAAACAATACGTCATATTTTTTGATGCCTGCTTCCTCAAAAGACGACAGTACCACGCTGTCCTTTCCCTGCCTCAGCATAGGGAGCATACTTGTACCCATAGGAGAAAAACGCACGGTCTTCCCTTCTGCCAATCTTTCTCTTATAATAGGCTCAAGCTCCGAAAGTGATGCCGCCTTTGGCTCCGGCTTATTCAAGGAATCCATTGTCCGAAAGCTTCTTTACGAAGCCCTCCGCGCCCTGCCTTGCCGTTGCTTCGTCAACGTCGTATTCGGCAAGCAAAGCCTTAACAAGTCCGTCAATATCGGAACCCTCTTCAAGCTTCTCCCAAAGGGTCTTACCCGTCTCGTTCAAGCTTATCATAAGATTCAAATTAAGCTCGTCTCCCGAAGGAAGAGCAACCGTCTGTCCCGCTACCTCACGGAGAATAAATCCCTTTTTAAGTTTCATTTTTGTTTATCCTTTCCGCCGCCGACATGGTTCTGTATGACATAAGCGCGGCTTCCTCTTCCATATTACATTCCATACGCCACACAGGCACTTTCTTGAACAAGATATCCAAAAGCTCCATAAGTTTAAGAGTAAAGCCCGGATCCTTTGACCTTGCCGTCTGCTCCAAAATAGCGTGTATAGCCGATGAGCCTCCGTAAGGCTCTATTTTATTTTCCGTACCTCTGGCAAGTATGCAAATACCGCCCAAAGGTACACGAATGTTTACGCTCTTGTCGTATTTTCCGCTCCACGGTGTACCGTAGGCATACCACACACCGTCGACCAATCTTAATGCAGGCTTGTCGTCGTTAAGTATAAACACTTCATCCCCAAAGACCTTTTTCCAAAGCTTCGTGTGAGTGGATTTGCCCGTACCGCAGGGAGCCGAAAAAAGGTATGCTCTGCCGTCCTTTACTACCGCAGAGGAATGGAGCATCATTCCGTCAAACTTCAAAAGCTGACGGTAAAACGAGCCTCCTGTGCATAAATATTCGCAATCCTCCTCGGAAAGATGGGGCTGCCTTTCTTTAAGTCCTCTCCAATCGGAGTGTATGACTATGTCAGCCTCTCTGCTATCAATAAGATAAGGCTCCGCTTGAACGACAGTCCGCCCGAAGGACTCCATCTCAATATTAAGATCTGCAATACGGTAATTTTTTTTCATATGATCACCATGATAATCATTTTGGCTCCGGACTTGGGCACAGATTCAATCTTTCAATTAAACCCATGCCCCAGGTCGGGGCCCGGGAATTAGTTTTCGCAGCTGTCTTCAACAATAGCATCAAGCTTTTTTACACCTGAAGCCACAAGACGTCGATAAAGCTCGCAGACTGCAGTATTGCAATGTCCGGTATCAAGTCCAGTCAAACGCAATGCACGACATTTGGGACAAACCTTATCATAAGGACACCCTTTACATTCCACGCCATGTAAAACTCCCGCCGCTGAAGCAACAATACTTTTCCACGCCTCGGAATAACTCTTCTCTCTAAGAGATACACCGCCCACCATTGCATTCAGGCAAGGTACCATGATACCGTCCCAGGTCACACAAGCAAGACATGTTCCGCCGCTACAAGTAAGTCCTTTTTCCGGAGGTTCCGTCATAGGTCCCCATGGTTCCGGCGTGCTGTCAAGAGGGATAAGGGGCTTATAAAGTTTAGCTCTCTCTTTTGCAAGTCGTTCAACCTCATCCATAGATAGGTAATAATCGTCCTTTTGGGGAGCATCTCTATTTGGAATCAAAAGCAACTCTCCATAGGTAATAGGAAGCTTTTCCTCCTTACAAAAACGGATAATATTCAAGTAATCATCCGCCATATAGCGATTTGGAGTTGTAACAATGTCAACGTTCACTCCGACAGCTATAAGACTTTTTATGGCACAAACAGTTTTTTCAAATCCTCTATGTCCGGTAACTTTTAAATAACTCTCTTCATTACTGCCGTAAAGAGAAATTTGTATTCTTTCCGGCTTATATGCGTTGAAGAATCTTATATATTCATCGTTAATAAGCGTTCCGTTAGTAAAAACAGAGATTTTAACGCCTTTTTTATACAAGTATAAATAGAGTTCCTTAAAATCGGGGCGCAGGAGACATTCTCCACCCGTAAGAGTTGCAAAAAGCAGTTCTTGATTTACCGCTTCGTCAAATATCCGTTTCCATTCATCAGTGGAAAGCTCTTTTTTCAAACAAGTTGCCGCATCAATGTTGTGAACGTAACACATCTTACAATCTAGATTACAGCGCCCTGTCAGCTCATACTGTCCCATAATTGGGGTTTTAGTTTTTTTGGCAGAGTTTGCCAAACTATTTTTCCATTTTTTATAGGCTTGTTGCATAGCAAACTCCTTTGAAAATTTCGCACAGCAGATGAAGCGAACTTCATCTGCTGTGCTTAGCGCTATGTGTGATTAAGATTATACTATTACACAATCCCCTATAAAGGTAGGTTCATCTGTAGTATTTGATGTTGTAACAACATCTGCCACTTCAAAAGAAATAATCTCAATCTCAGGCATCTGATATTTCTTCATTATAACATCTCCTTCCTTATAAAATTCCGCAAATGCTATTTATTTGAAATAACTTTCAGCAGAAGCGCCATATTTCATCATTGCAAGAGCCATATCTGCATATGAACCACCACTGATTAGGCTCTGTGCACCGCCCTCAACACTATAGATATATGTAGAGGAAACTTGTGTATTGCTGCTCTTTTCCCAAATTGTAATAGTATGATCTGCACTCATATTTTTAGCTGCAACATCAATAATCAAAATGTTATAAGAGCCGTAGGATGTAAATTCAGAACCATCAACAACAGTTGTTGTTCCATCTACTGTAATATGTGCCTCGTATGCGGCCATATCACCTGCAAATATAAACTGGAGCTGAACCATAGAAGAAATACCGAGAGACTGCTGTATTGAGTTAACAGCTCCTGTTCCTTCTATTGAATTTACCTTGTTGATTTCTACACTAGGTGTTGCCATATTCTTGTAGATATCTTCAAGTGCATTGTTTGCAAGATCATTTTTATTGTAGTTAAATGCAATCTGTGCAGCAGCACCGTAATTCAACATATCAACAAGTAATGTACATACTTTAATATTGCCATTGTTGTAGTATGTAGAAAGTGCATTAGTTGCCAAACTCTTTACAGAAACAACCTTGGTTTCACCAGTATATGTATTTCCTTCAGCATCAACACCATATACAGTAATTGTGAGTTCATCGCTCATTTCTTTTGCAACAGTAGCGTACTCGTATACATAGTATCCGGTTGAAGCACCGATATTTTCTGTAACTGTGGTCTCTCTATTACCATCAGGAGTCTTATGATTAACAACAACATAAACACTTTCATACTTTGATGCAGCTGTCTTGTCAACAATGTACTGTGTACCAATATAAGATGCAAAGTTCAAAGAATTGTTAAACTTCAGATCTTCATCAACAAGTTCAGTCTCAATCTCAACAAGGTTTGTCTTTTCTGCATCTGCGTAGTAGTTAGCCGGAGTTACACCTGCTACGTCGATCACGTCTTCATCAACAGGACTCTTGCCGCTCCAGTAGTTCTTATCAACATTTGCAGAAGTTGCATCTGTTATCTTAACGAACTCTTCGGGAGCATTTGCAATAGTCATAACGTTTTCGTTAACTGTTGTTGTCTCGCCGCCGCTGATACGTATTGCACGACCTTCGACGCCGGTACCCCAGTTGCTGAGAACGTTGTTGTCTACTACGATAGTTCCTTCAGAACCTATTGTAGCAGTTACTGTGATAGAGTTGTGGTCTGTATTAGTTACAGTATTACCTGTTACTGTTGCATTAAGAATATCACGGAGATTCATACCTGCTACTGCAGCACCGTTAATAACGTTATCCTTTACAGTTGCATTGATATTCTTACCGATTACGGAAATTGCATTTGCATTTGCAGATCCGGGCGAAGCAACGCGATCGGTAATATTTGTGAACTTATTGCCCTCAATTACTACGTTCTTCTGACCTGCAACAAGGAGTCCCTTGCCTTCAAATACGATTCCCTTGACGGTTATTGTATGATCTCTGCATCCGCTGTCATCGTAACCGAGGTACATACCGCCGGTAAGAGTTGTACCGAAGTTATCAGCACCAACGATCGTAATAGACTTTTCAGATGCATGTGTTGTATCACTTACCCAAGGAGCAACATACTCGTCGAATGTACCTGCAAAGAGCTGTACTGTATCGCCGTCATTTGCTGCCTGGATAGCTTCTGTGATAGACTCATACTTAACGCCGTTAACCTCTGCAACGTAAACCTTAGCAATTACCTTGTAAATGCCGTTCTCGTATACTACCTTGTGATCTGCTATATCGGTAGTAACATTCATGCCCTCAGAGCCTGCAATAGTAGAATCGATAGTAGTAAGCTTGATCTCGCCAGTTACGGTACCGTTATTAACGGTAAGTTTACCTGCGCTCTCGCCGTTATGACCGAGCTCAACCTTGCTTGCGTCAAGAGTAGCATTATCAACTGCGATAGAACCGCCACGGCTTGCCTTAATGCTATCAACATCAAGAGTTGCGCCGTTTTCAACGCTTACAGCAGGTGTGCCGTCCCAGATATCGATCCAGGAAGCGTTAACCTCTGCGTTAGCGCCGTTTACTACAAGCTTGGACTCGCCTACCCAAACGTTTAGGATAGCAGTGTTAACTGTACCGTTTACGGTAAGGGTTGCGCCGTTCTTAACCTGTACGGTTGCGTCGCCGGTATTTGCACTTACTACCGCGCCCTCAGCAACGAGAACGTCACCGGTAGTGATGTAGAGATAATCGGTAATGATGGTGCCGTATACGTCAAGGTCGGTCCAAACAAGGAGGTAAGGAGCCTTAACAGTTACGTTTTCACCAACGTACATCTTCTGTACGTAGTTCCAATCGTCAGCGAATGCGAACTCTACGGTTACACCCTCTGCTACGTTGGTGTTGAGGTAGTACTTCGCATCA
>SVSF01000014.1 GCA_015064425.1 Oscillospiraceae bacterium
TCCCCCATGCCGGATATCAACATAAGCGAAAAACCTTCTACGGCTGCTAATGCCAAGAAGCGTACAGTAGGAATTGCCCTGTGTTTCGCTTGTATTTTTATGGGCGGTGCAACAGAAAATGCCATGACCAATTGGATATCCGGATACCTTGAAGTATCTCTCGGTATATCAAAAGCTTTGGGCGATATTCTCGGTATGGCGCTGTTCGCCGTACTTTTGGGACTTGGACGTACCTGGTATGCAAAATACGGAAAAAATGTAATAAACGTTATACTTTTCGGCATGATCGGTTCCATTGTCTGCTATACTGCGGCAGCACTCGTAACAGTACCCGTAATTGCTGCAGCTGCATCTGTATTCGTTGGTCTTTGTACCTCTATGCTTTGGCCGGGTACTCTCATTCTTCTTGAGGAGAAGATTCCTCATCCCGGAGTTACTGCATATGCTTTAATGGCGGCAGGCGGAGACCTTGGAAGCTCCATAGCTCCACAGCTGTTGGGCGCTGTGACCGACATAGTATCATCAAGTAATTCCGCTCAAAGAACAGCACTTTCGCTTGGAATATCAGCAGAACAAATAGGAATGAGGGCGGGAATGATGGTGTCGGTAATATTTCCCATTATCGGACTGATCATAGTTCTCATTATGAAAAAATTCTTTATCAACAAGAAAAAGGTAGGATAAGCATATGAAAGCAGAAAAAATATACGGTAATGAATTCATCTTTCCTTACATCGCATTTATTCCTGATAATTTGGCAGATAGTCCTGCCCTCATCATTCAACTTCATGGAGCGGGAGAACGCGGAGACGGCGGCGATGAGCTTGACCGTGTGACTTTGTTAGGGCTTTCAAATATCGTAAACGACAATAATCTAAAAAATACTGTACTTATAATGCCTCAATGTCCAAAAAATAGTTTTTGGGCAGCGAAGACCGAAAGCCTGAAATCTTTTATAGATAAAATGATAGAAAAATATTCGGCAGACAAGAGCCGTATATATCTTACAGGACTCAGTATGGGCGGCTTTGGGACATGGTATTGTGCTATGGCATATCCCGAACTTTTTGCCGCTATAGCTCCGTGTTGCGGCGGCGGTATGGCGTGGAACGCATCTGTACTTACGATGCCCGTCTACGTTTTCCACGGTATGGATGATACGGTAGTATCCGTGAACCAAAGTCTTGAAATGATAAATGCACTAAAAGGCATCAATCCTGAGCTTAAATACGAAATATACGAAGGAGTAGCTCATAATGTCTGGGACAAAGCATATACGGAAGATTTTCTTGAATGGCTTCTTTCAAAGCACAAATAAAATATCGGGAACCGCACAATGCGGTTTCCCGATATTTTATATTATACGATAAATCGTTCGGGCTTATCTGAAATACAGCGTATATATTTCATGAGGCTCCGCAGCAAGTTCAAGCACATTTTCGTTTATGATATCAAGAGCGTCTTTTCTTTCTTCAGAGAGTTCGGTCTTATATGCTTCTTTTGTACCTGAGGGCAAAAATATCTTAAAGTTCGTTTTATCGCATCCGGTATTGAAAACACGCAGGATATGACCGTTTCCATGCTCCTCGCGCTTGAATGCAGTAACCGTAATACCTTTCCCCACAAGCCTTAATACTGATGCTCCGTCAGCTATTTCAATTCCTTTCCATTCGTCTTCTCTGAAAAATAATCCGTCGAGATCGGTAGTCTGGAGAGCCGGACGTCCGCCGAAGAACTTTCTTCCGTCGGCACTGTCGTATACCCAAAGAACGGGATTTCTGACAGCGTTCATCCGGCTTACCGCGCTTTCTTTTTCGGCACCGAATTCAAGTGCTAATTCCGCGCTTATCTCTCTCTTGCACTCTCCGTCGGGAGTTGTCCAATCTGCGCCGCACTCTTTTTCAGGCGAGGAGGTTATGGTTCCCGTAGAACGCAAAAGCGTAAGCAACACGTCTCCATTTTCCGAGGCGTGTTCATATTCGTGAAGTCCTCTGTTGTATATAGCAAGTCTTTCCCCGGCATCTTCAAGGTAAATAAGCCCGGAGTTGGGCTGATCAGGCCCTCTGTAACCGGGGAAATGTCCCTCTCCCAAACGTCTCTCCTTAAGCTCGTATGATGTAAGAGAGCTTGTGTATTTCGTATTGATATCGCTTCTTATACGCATACGCACGCGGTGATCCTCCGCCTCGTTCTTCATACAGCATCTTATATCTATGCGCTTTTTGCGTCTCTCAAGGCTTATCTCAATTTGAATGGGGAAAATGCAAGTCTCACTGTTTCTCTCTGTCATAGATGTGCCCGTAGGTATCTCGGGTTCGTATCTTAAAACGAGAGTCTTCTTGTATCCGTTCTCCTTCACCTTTATCTCCGAGGGATGGGATGTAAGCTTAATGGGCTTGTCTCCCGCAAGAGCGGTAAAGGTATAGCTGTGTCCTACGTCCGCGCTGTCCTCAACGGATATTATGTCCGAAATGACTCTTCCGCTTTTCTTAAAGAGAAGATCTATCCGTCCTCTCCCACAGATATGCGATAGATCTCATTTTCTATCTCTCTCTTATCCGCATAAGCGTCAAGAATGTCCGCCCTTCCCTCTTTGGGGCTCACCTTCAAGAACTTGAAAGAATAGGGCACCATCTCACCGGGAGCAAATGCTATTCTGTATCTGTCGCACCAGAAGCCCCCGGGAAGATTTATAGGAGAATAGCAGTTGAGCACAAATCTGTCCTTTCCGATAATATCAAAAGCTATATCCCTTCCCTCTCCGTCAGTGATTCTGAAGTTTTCCACGCCATCAACTTCGGGGAATAACACCTCCGCCTCCACCACATCGTCACGTGTCTCCGAGCAGGTATTGGCAAGAGTGAGTATATAGTCCTCATCACCTTCATGAACGTTTCTGTGTGATGATGCAAGTATAAGACCTCTGCGAATAAGCTCCTCCGCGGTCTGTCTTATGCGGAAGAAACGTTCCTCCATCTGGCGATGTACCGCATCATTACTGCAACCGCAGATAGAGTCATGAGCGTGATTTCGGACAAGCTCTTTCCAAAGATAACGCAGATAGTCACGGGGGTGCTTTTTATTTATTCCTCCGATATCAAGCATTTCATATAGAGGTTCAAGCCTGTAGCAAAGTATATCTTCGCAAAGATCGTTTGCCTGCTTCAAGTAGACTCTTGAGGAGAGCGTTCCCTGAAGTATCATTGAGTCTGTCCCTTCGCGCATTTCCCCTTTGCATACAGGTACGTCTATTTTGTTTTTGCGGATATGATCAAAGCACCGCTTTATGTAGTCCTCGAGCCTTCCCTGATATATCCTGTCATCACCCAAAACTTCTTGAAGCTTATCAAGTATAGGTAAAAGATCCTCCTGCGCCTCAAGATGGTCAACACCATTCATTAAAAGTCTGAAAGGGACCTTGGACATACGGTCAAGCAGCGTCTCATTATGATCAATAAGCTTTTTTGCCTTATTTATATCGGAATCGAAGCGTTGAGCGTTATTATACCAAAGGTTCATAAATACGGCATCTGCCCTCGTACCGTCGGTACCCTCCCAACAAAACTCGGATGGGGACAAACCTATCACAGTTTTGCCGTCCTTTTCGTACAGCTTTCTGTTTCCGCGCCCGAATACGACGTTGTTTATACCAAAGCCCTTAAGTATCTGCGGAAGCTGTCCAATAATGCCGAACTGATCGGGGCAGTATCCCACCTTCCCGCATTTTCCGAAGGCTTTTGCTATCTCTGTTCCTATAATAAGATTTCGAACGGTAGATTCACCGGAGCTCAGAAAAAAATCATTCTGCACATACCACGGTCCTACTATCAACTGACCGTTTTTCACATATTTGATAAGTTCATCCCGTCTTTCCGGCCGTATCTCGAGATAGTCCTCTAAAACCACCGTCTGTGCATCCATATGGAATACATAGCGTTCATCCTCTGAAAAAATATTAAGTACATTATCTATAAGATCCACCAGTCTCATTCTGAAAAGGTCGTAAGGCTGATACCATTCTCTGTCCCAATGTGTGTGGGATATTATGCAATATTCTTTTTCCATGCTGCTACTCCCTTCGGTATTTTTCTGTTTTCAGTATATCAAAGGCAATTTTTACTGTCAATAAAACAAATAAGATCAGTATCTATTTTTTGTGGATTTGCTTTCTTTACAAAAGGCACAACGAATGATATAATAAAAGAAAGCCAAAGAAAGGACGTGCGTTTATGGAAAAATATACTTGGAAAGCCACCGTAAAAGAAGGATGTATGGAGGAATACGTGCGCAGACACGATGCCCTGCCAGAAGATATGGCAAAAGTGCTTAGAGATGCGGGCATCTGCAACTACACAATATGGAACGTAGGTAACGAGCTTTTCGGATATTATGAATGCAAATACGGCATAAATTACGCCGCTAAGGTCCAGAACGAAAGCCCCGTCGTTAAAGCTTGGGATGAATATATGTCAGACATACTAATTATGGAAAAGGACCCCGTAACGGGTGTTCAGCCCCTGCTTAAAAAGGTTTTCGATTTTAACTGATAAATTCCGATTGACAAAAGCGATACGGTAGTGTATAATAAGAACAGGGTTTTTACATGACTGACGGATTTCGCGGAACACCGCGGGGAAGTGTAAAAATTATATTGTCGACCGTCTGGGCAAGATCAGTTCGTGTGAACCGATTTTGCCCTTTTTGTTTTCGGTTCACCGTAGTACAAGGAGAAAATGATGAGACACGAAAATTGGACAGGCTTTAAAGAAGGCGTATGGCAAGACGAAATAAACGTACGCGATTTTATCCAGACAAACTACAAAGAATATACGGGGGACGATGCGTTTCTTGCATCCTCAACGCCCCGTACTGACAGAATAATGAGCAAAGTACGTGACCTTATGAAGAAGGAGCGTATGAACGGGGGCGTTCTCGATGTAGATACCGATACAGTATCATCTCTTACCAGCTATGCTCCCGGATATATTGATAAAGATGATGAGCTTATCGTGGGTCTGCAAACAGACAGCCCCTTAAAAAGAGGTGTGCATCCTTTTGGCGGCATCCGTATGGCTCGTCAGGCTTGCGCCGCTTACGGATACAGACTCAGTGATAAGGTAGAGGATGAGTTTCGTTACCGCACTACTCACAACGATGGAGTTTTCCGTGCGTATACGGATGAAATGAGGCAGGCACGTAAGTGTCATGTTATAACCGGGCTCCCTGATGCCTACGGAAGAGGCCGAATAATCGGAGACTACCGCCGCGTAGCTCTTTACGGCATAGACAAGCTTATAGAGGAAAAGAAAAAAGATAAAAATGCTCTTGCTGCAAGTACATTTGATGCAGATCTGGTCCGTCTGTCCGAAGAGCTGTTCCAGCAGATAAACTTTTTGGGATATCTCAAGGAAATGGCTGAAATGTACGGATATGACATAAGCCGTCCTGCCGCAAATGCAAGAGAAGCGATACAATGGACATATTTTGCATATCTTGCCGCTATCAAAGAGCAGAACGGCGCCGCAATGTCCTTAGGAAGAGTCAGCACCTTCTTTGATATCTATATTGAAAGAGATATGGAAAGAGGAATACTCAGTGAAGAAGAAGCGCAGGAGCTTATGGATGATTTTGTTATAAAGCTCCGTATAGCCAGACTTCTCCGTACAACGGAATATAATGAGCTTTTCGGCGGTGACCCTATGTGGATAACCGAATCCGTGGGCGGAATGGGAAAAGACGGAAGAACTCTTGTTACCAAAAACAGCTTCCGCATACTTAATACGCTCTATACCCTCGGAAGCTCCTCCGAGCCCAACCTTACCGTCCTTTGGTCCGCTTCCCTTCCCGAAAACTTTAAACGATTCTGCGCCAAGGTCTCTGCAGATACAGACTCCATACAGTATGAGAATGATGATCTTATGCGTCCTTTACACGGAGACGATTATGCTATTGCTTGTTGCGTATCCGCAATGGAAATCGGCAAACAAATGCAATTTTTCGGTGCAAGATGCAATCTCGCAAAGCTTTTGCTTATTGCGATAAACGGAGGATACGATACCTCGAGCGGAATACATATAGGTCCGCAAATGTCCGTTATGAGCGGCGACACTCTCAACATTGACGAAGTAATGGAAAGATACTCTATCTACATCGAATGGCTCAGCCGACTCTACGTAAATACGATGAACGTGATTCATTATATGCACGATAAATATGCTTACGAAAAGACACAAATGGCGCTTTATGACACAAACGTAGAGCGTCTTATGGCATTTGGCATAGCAGGTCTTTCTGTAGTTGCGGATTCTCTCAGCGCAATAAAATATGCTGAAGTACATCCCATCAAGGACGCTCTCGGATATATCACCGATTTCAATACAGAAGGAGATTTTCCCAAATACGGAAATGACGACGATCGCGTAGATCTCATTGCACGCGATATGGCACACAAGGTCATTACAGAGCTTCGTAAAACTCCCGCATACAGAGGAGCTATACATACATTGTCGGTGCTGACTATTACCTCGAACGTAATGTACGGAAAGCACACGGGCGCAACACCCGACGGAAGAACAGACGGTACTCCTTTTGCCCCCGGAGCAAACCCGATGCACAACAGAGAGGAGAACGGTGCCCTTGCTTCCCTTAACTCTGTAGCAAAAATACGCTACGAGGATTGCCGTGACGGAATTTCAAATACCTTCTCCATTACACCTGACGCATTGGGCAAAACAAAAGAAGAAAGAATAGCAAATCTCGTAGCCATATTGGACGGATATTTTGCAAAGAAAGCTCACCACCTTAACGTAAACGTTCTTGACCGTTCTACCCTTATAAAGGCATATGAAGATCCCGAAGCTTACCCGAATCTTACTATTCGTGTTTCGGGATATGCGGTAAACTTCAATAAGCTTTCCCGTGAACAGCAAAGAGAAGTAATAAGCCGTACCTTCCACGAAAGCGTATGATGAAAGGACGCGTTCATTCTATTCAGAGCCTCGGCACCGTTGACGGACCGGGGGTAAGATTTGTAGTATTCCTCCAGGGATGCAACCTCAGATGTAAATGTTGCCATAATCCCGACACATGGGAAGCAGGTACAGGAAAAGAATACACTCCTGAAGAGATAGTAAAAAGGGCTCTAAGGTACAAAGAATATTTCGGGATTGAGGGAGGCATTACCCTCTCCGGAGGAGAACCTCTTCTTCAGGCAGAGTTTGCTTATGAAATATTTTCCCTTTGCAAGAAGGAAGGTATAAACACCTGTCTTGATACCTCGGGAAGCACACTCAATGCTTCGGTAAAGAAATTGCTTGAGGTAACAGACCGTATCCTTCTTGACGTAAAATATTCTACAGATAAAGAATATAAAGACAACGTAGGCTGCTCCATAGTTCCCGTAATGGAATTTTTGAGCTATATCAACAGTATATCCATTCCCGTTACTCTGCGTCAGGTTATCATAAAAGGGATAAACGACACCGAGGAAAGCGTCAAGTATCTTGCCGAATTAAAAGAAAGATATTCTCTGATTGACAAGATAGAACTCCTTCCGTTTCGCAAGATATGCCAGGTGAAATACGATAATATGGGTATAGCCTTTCCCTTTTCCCATATCCCCGAAACAGACGGAAATACTATAGAAAAACTAAGTGAATACATAAAATAAAAAGGACGGATACCCGTCCTTTTTATTTTATATTATATTTGTTACCCAATATATTATTCCGTATATTACGGATGCGGATATTCCGTAAAGGATAACGGGACCCGATATGCTAAATATCTTCGCTCCCACACCCAATATAAATCCTTCGCTTTTTGAATCAATGGCAGGGGCTGCCATTGCATTGGCAAAGCCCGTTATAGGGACCAATGTTCCTGCTCCGGCGTGTTTGGCGATCTTTTTATACAGATCAAGTCCTGTCAGAAGTATACTTAAGAATATGAGACTTACAGATACCAAGGATGCGGCTTCTGTTTCTTCTATTCCGATACGAACGTATAAATTCTTCAATACTTCCCCGATCACACAGATCATACCTCCGACAAAAAATGCACAGCAGCAATTTTTTAATACGTCAGACTTTTTTGCCCTTTTATCCGCATATTTTCTATACGCCTTTTTAGCAGATTCGTATGCTTTATCGTTGTCTTTGTTTTTTCCCATATCAGTCCTCCGGATATATTTTTACATATTATTGACAAACAGAGAAAAAATATATACGTAGCATGCTTATTTTCCCGAGAATCCCGTCACAAAACCGTTTATATCCTCAGAACAGATATCTCCACCTACGACCTTATTTCTGTATACCAGCATATTTGCATAAACTGTACCCTTGTATCCGTCATAGTTTGTTATTTCGTAAGTATACCTCATCATCTTCTTTTTCTTATATTTGCTTAAGTCAAGTCCCTGCTGACGCTGAATATCGTTATATCCGAGAAAAACGCTGTCAAATTCATCCGGAATGGTAACCTCCTGCTCTTCAACAGCTTTCTCATTTACAGTCCATCCAAATTGTGCAAGAAAAGCGATACGGTCATCGTTGGATCTGATCTTTGAATAATTGATATTTTCATTGCTCAGATATAGTGTATTTGCCGCCGTAGGCTGGTATTGAGGAACAAAAACTATAAGTGCCGTGAGAGTCAGAACAGACAGGAGCAGTATACAGAAAAATTTCACTGTAGAACCTTTAAGTGAATATACGAACATAAAAAACACCTCCGAATATGTTTCATTGATAAAACATATTCCGAAGGTGTAATATTTATGAAAGTTTCTTTTTTGAAGGGAGTTGAGCAAATACCACGGCAACAAGCATAAGCACGCAGCCTATATATTCTCTGACCGACAGAGTACTGTTTAAAATAATAGCGGAAGATATAACTCCAAATACGGATTCGAGACTCAGCAAAAGAGACACAAGTGTGGGATTTGCATCCTTTTGTGCAATTATCTGAAGGGTGTATGCAACTCCGCTTGAGAAAATACCTACATAAAGTATCGGGACAGCACACTCTACAAGAGCCGCCATATTAGGACTTTCAAAAATGAAGGCGCAGCAGGACGATATAACAGCAGTAGTCAAAAACTGAACAAAAGAAAATTCAATACCGTTTACTCTGCTTCCGAAAATATCTATAACGATGATCTGCCAAGCGAATGCCACCGCACATGCAAGGATCAAAATGTCACTTATCTGTATGGAGAAATCCGACTTTATACAAAGCAAGTAAAGCCCCGCAACCGCTACTGCAAGCGCTAAAATCACTTTTAAGGGAATTTTCTTTCTTAAAAAGATTCCGAATATAGGAACAAGAACTATGTACAATGCGGTAATAAAGGCTGCTTTACCGGGATCTGTGTCAGCAAGTCCTGCCTGCTGAAGATTTGTAGCTATACTGAGCATTATGCCGCTGAGTATCCCGCCAAACCATAAATTTTTTCTATATTTTGTCTTTTCCTCCGGGGACACGTCAGCTTTTTTTCTGAAGCAACGCAGCATCAATACCGTCAGGCCCAAAAAAAGCACCGCTATGGCGCTTCTTGAAGCATTGAAGGTAAATGGCTCTACTATATCTGTACTGACGCTCTGTGCCACAAAAGCGGTGCCCCAGATAGCCGCGGCAATAACCGGCAATAAGGTCTGTCTTAATCTGTTAAGTGTTTTTGAATTCATAATTGTACTTCCTCGGGATCAAACTATCTGGAATACGTAAAACTTCAGATAATCGGTCTCCGGCACGTTCCAAAGTATGGGATGGTCGGGGCCTTGAGTTCTTGCCTCTATCTGTCTTAAAGATATTCCTGCATCAGAAGCGGCGTTATGAAGCATTTGACAAAAAAGAGAATCTCTCATAAAATGTGAGCATGAGCACGTACATAGATAGGACCCTCTTTTTAATAGCTTCATAGCTTTAAGGTTTATCTCCTTATATCCCCGCATTGCATTTTTTATGGTTTGAGAGCTTTTTGTAAATGCGGGCGGATCGAGGATAATAAGATCGTAATCGCATTTACCGTCCTCCGCAAGGGAGCTGAGATATTCGAAGACATCCGTACAAACAAAATCTATCTTATCTTCAAGTCCGTTAAGCTCTGCATTTTTTCTTGCGGTAGCAAGTGCATCGGCAGAAATATCAAGTGCGGTAACGTGGGATGCATATTTTGCAGTATTCAGCGCAAATGCACCCGTATGCGTAAAGCAGTCGAGAACCTTTTTATCTTTGGCTATTCTTGCTGCGGCGAGTCTGTTGTATTTCTGATCAAGAAAAAATCCTGTTTTCTGTCCGTTCACGTAATCTACGTAATATTTTATTCCGTTTTCTTCAATAATAACGCTTCCGTCAAGATCTGTACGCAGACCCTCGGCCTTATAAAAGCCTTTATACATTTCAAGACCTTCGAGTTCTCTGACCTTAACGTCGTTGCGCTCGTATACGGCAGTTATCTCCTCACCGTATTCTCTGAGTATCTTAACGATAAGGGGAAATATTACGTTCTTTCTCTTATCTATACCAAGGCTCATCACTTCAGCAACAAGAACGTCACGGAATCTGTCGACAATAAGTCCGGGGAAACCGTCTGCATCTCCGAATATCATACGGCAATTGTCAATATCATCACTCATTACCGTTCTTCTGTAATCTATACTGTATCTTATTCGGCGCTCCCAGAAAGCTTCATCAAACCTGTCGTTTGCATTCTTTGATATTATTCTGATACGAATTTTTGAATTACTGTTATAAAATCCGGTACCGAGATATCTGTCTTTTTTTGTGTATACGTCGCAGAGTTCACCGTCTTCACAAGGAGATTTTAGATCAACTTCCTCATCATACACCCAGATATGACCGCCTCTGATACTTTTTTCAGCCTTCTCGCTTATGATAGCCTTTGGGTATATCCTTGCCATTGTTTTCGCACTTCCTTCTTTTTCATAACGGAATAATTCTACCACAAAAAGCTTTTTCTTTCAACAGTAAAGCGCAATAAATATTTGTTGTCTAGTTAGAGTATTTTATTATTTCATTAAATTGTTCTGCAAGCTTGTTCCACGTAAGCTTATCTACCTCTCCCGTTACGGTAAGGCCGTTTTTTTCCTGAAATATAAGAACGGCGTCCCTCGTGTTTCCATCATATTTTCCGTCTATCACTATAGACGGAAAAGAATCATAATAAACAGAGAGCGTAAGCAGTATTATCTGTATTATCTGTACAAGAATGCTGATATCTCCCTCCTTTACTTTATCCCCTTCAAGAGCAGTATCAAAAGGTCTTAAGGGATATGCCTTTTCTTTTAGTTCAATTATGCGCAAATACTCTCCGTATATAGCCGTCCAGGTATTAAAATCAACGTCGCCGCTCTGCTCAAGTCCAAAGGCTTTTTGAAAAGTTCTTACCGAGTCAGTGGTTTCGGGACCATATATACCATCCGGGAACACACCGGATACACTGTCCCTGTCTTTAGATATCTCATAAAGCCATTTTTGTATTTCGAACACAAATGCCCTTCTGTCGTTTATATCTATCATATCAAGTGCCTCCCTTCTCGCTTAAAACATATCCGGGATACTGACCCTCATTTACCTGACTTCCCGAAACAAGGTCATCGTAGGTATCTGCAATGGCATTCCACGTAACAGTTCCGACTATTCCGTTTACGTACTGGTTAAATATGGATTGAAATATACTCACCGCATCCTGAGTCTGCTGACCGAATATTCCATCCTCAGAAAGCTTCGGAATATCGGTGTATACTTCGGATATCCGATTAAGATACTGCTGCAAATATTTTACGTATTCGTCCTCTATGCCCCTGTAAAGTCTGTATCCCGGATACGGCCTTGCAAAAGTTACAAACTGCGAATCGGGAAGAGAGTTAAGTATTCCGATATAGGAATCATAAAGCAAGCGTCCATCGTCTCTGTCTACGATTCCCGTTACAGGAAGACCGTACTCCTTTTGAAATGCCGTAACTGCATCTATAGTAGCCTGATCATATACACCGGTTATTGGAACAAAAGGAACTGCAGAATCATATTCGGATATAAATTCCAAAAAATACTGTAAAGAGGATACGTACGGGCCTTCATCACCTGCCTTGAGTTCTTCCGGAAGCTGCTTTGACACCTCGTCGTAAGTAATGCTTTCGCTGACAAGAGAATTAAGCTTCTTTATTCCATTGTAAATGCTTTGTATTCTGTACCACGTATTTACACCAACGATACCGTCAATGGGAAGATCAAATATACGCTGAAATTCTCTAACAGCATCTCTTGTATCAAGTCCGAAAATGCCGTCGATACTGTATATCTTCGGTATTGCGGGATAATTGGTAGATATTCTGTTAAGTCTTATCTGCAACGTCCGCACATCATTGGAAACAGTTCCGATGCTGAGATTTCCATCGGGGACGCTTGACGTTATTCCTTGAACGGGTACGTTTTCCACAAGAACAATATCATCTCCGTAATAATATTTTAATATATCGAAAGGTAGATATCCCTGGTTTGCCAGATCAACGGTTCCCCACTGAGAAAGTCCGCTGCATACGGAAGTCGTACCGTTACAATACTGTGCGAACAAGGGAACTATTGTATCGGAACGCCTTATGTAGCTGTTAAATATATCATCTACAATATTTGACACATTTTCAAATATATCTCTGCCCTTTATAAAAGCCTGGTCAAAATTTGTATCGTTCGTAATATCATAGTTATATCCCCTTTCTCTGTAATATTCCGTATATATTCTGTTAAGGGCATAGGATGCCTGAGCGTATATATTTGCCCTTAAAGCATTTTCCGGCCAGGTAGGATAAAGTTCGCTTGAAGCTACATTTTTAAGATAGTCGGGAAAACTTACAGTAACGTTTTCCGCATTTGAACCCGGAGAGCCTAAATGCACTGTCAAAAAATCGGGAACATAGGGTAATTCAGCCATATTTCCTCCTTAGAATCCAGACCGCCGCAAAACCCTTATTTCCGGTTCTGTTAGGCATGTCATCCTTATTCGATTCACAGATCGTATTCCCTGTTCTCAAAAAACTGCATATATTCATCTCCGTTTTTTGTACCCTCGGGTAAAGGAATAAGCTCTGTATTCTGGATAGAGGTTATTCCCGAAAATACAGGAGCATCATAATCCTCCACCCTGTAATATCCGTCCTTCTGTATTATCAAATTATATTTTGCATAAACGTTTTGGTTGCCCGGAGACTCCGAAAGAGCCCTGTCGGGAGCCTCAAGGCTTACTCTCTCCGTTACACCCGATGCATTGGTATAAAGGGTATATAAAACGTCTGATGCAGCTTCCTTGGTACTTAATATCTTTACTATTGCCCCTTCTACCGGCAGGCTTCCTCCTGCAGTTCTGACGTTAACCTTCATATATCCGTATTCCATAATCGTATCAACTCCTTATCTGTTCATATGATATGCCGCTTCTCATCCCCTTGCCAATACTTATTTGTTGACATGACAGTTAAATATTGCTATAATTTAATTACAGAAATATAAGAGGTATCTTAAAATGAAAATACTTAACAAAATGATAAAAAGCATCCCGGATGGAGTTGACGCATATCTCCTCACCGACTCCGTTTCCCAACAGTATGTCAGCGAATTCGAACAAAGTGACGGATATGTTTTGATAACACGCAACTCTGCATATCTCTTCTCCGATTCAAGATATATTGAAGCCGCTAAAGCAGAAGCTGCCGAAGGTATTGAGGTTGTTCTGTTAAACGGTTCCCACGTAGAGCTGATCAAGAAATATCTTGAAAGCGAAAAAGTTAAGGTCTTAGGATTTGAAGATAAGAAAGTAAGTTTCGCAGAATATCAGGATATGCTTAAAAACTACAGCAGCTATGAACTTGTACCCGTAAGCGGCATTATTGATAAGCTTCGTGAAATTAAAGAAGATCATGAAATAGAGAAAATAATAGCTGCGCAGAGGATGGCAGAGGATGCACTCGCGCATGTTCTTAACATTATCAATCCTGAAATGACTGAAATAGACGTAGCACTTGAGCTTGAATGCCGTATGAGAAAGAACGGAGCTGAGTCCGTATCATTCCAGACTATCGCAGTATCCGGACCCGCATCATCTCTTCCCCACGGAGTTCCTTCTCCCGTAAAATTAAGAAAAGGCTTCCTTACAATGGATTTCGGTGCCAAATATAAGGGATATTGCTCCGATATGACGAGAACCGTCGTTATCGGAAAAGCAGATGACGAGATGAAGTTTATTTACAATACTGTCCTATCGGCTCAGAAGGCAGCAGAAAGTATTGTTGCTCCCGGTGTAAAATGCCGCGACGTTGACAAAGCGGCAAGGGAACTTATTAAATCGGCCGGATACGGAGATAATTTCGGTCACGGTCTTGGACACGGCGTGGGAATGTATATTCATGAGACTCCTAATTTCTCACCCAGAGCATCCGAGAACATTATTCTTCTTCCCGGTCACGTTATGACCAACGAACCCGGCATATATCTTGAAGGAAAATATGGTGTAAGAATAGAAGATATGCTGGTTATTAAAGAGAACGGATACGAAAATATCACTCTCGCGCCCAAAGAACTCATTGAGTTATGCTGATTTTCTTAAATATTTGGAAAAAACTATTGAAAAATATTTAAAAATATAGTAAAATAAAGCGATTATATGTTTAGATACAATTTTGGAGGTATAAAATATTATGGTAGTAGCCGGCGATTTTAAAAACGGTGTAACTTTTGAGATGGACGGAACGGTCCTTCAGGTAATCGAATTCCAGCATGTAAAACCCGGTAAGGGTGCTGCTTTCGTAAGAACAAAGCTCAGAAATGTTATTACCGGTTCAGTTGTTGAAAGAACTTTCAACCCTACTGATAAGTTTGAGAATGCATATGTTGAAAGAAAAGATATGCAGTATCTCTATAATGATGGCGAGCTCTATTATTTCATGGATATGGAAACATATGAGCAGATTCCCCTCGATGCTGACAAACTTGATGATAACTTCAAGTATGTTAAGGAAAATATGATGTGCAAGATCATATCTTACAAGGGCAACGTATTCGGAGTTGAACCTCCTATGTTCGTTGAACTTGCTATAGCAGATACAGAGCCCGGTTTCAAGGGCGATACAGCTACCGGCGCATCCAAGCCCGCAACGCTTGAGACCGGTGCTGAGATCAAGGTTCCCCTCTTTATCAATATCGGTGACGTTATAAAGATCGACACCAGAACAGGTGAATACCTCGAAAGAGCTAAGCAGTAATAATTTTTCAAAGGAGGATTATTTACTATGACTATTTCCGAAAAAGTTTCCTATATCAAGGGTCTTGCAGAAGGACTCAGCCTTGATACAGCAAAGCCCGAAGGTAAGCTTCTTGCAGAGATCGTTGACGCTCTTGCTCTTATCAGCGAAGAGATCGAAACGATCGAGGCAGATGTTGTAACCGCTGAGGACTATCTCGATGAGCTTGATTCCGACCTCGGAGATCTCGAAGAGTACGTATACAGTGATGAGGATTGCGATTGCGATTGCTGCGACTGTGACGACGATTACGATGACTACGATGATGACGATGATTGCGATTGTTGTGATTGCTGCGATGATGAATATTACGAAGTTACTTGCCCCAACTGCGGTGAGACAATTTGCTTCGACGAATCTATCGATGCCAGCAACCTTGAATGTCCCGCTTGCGGCAAGAAGATCAACGAATAATTTTCATAAAAAAGCACTTATGTATTTTCATAAGTGCTTTTTTATAAAGTTTAAAGGACAGAGGCAAAAGCCTCTGTCCTTTTTTACATATTCTATTAACCTGTGATACCGGAACGTTCGATACCCTGAACAAGATATCTCTGGCAGAAGAGATATACTATCATAAGAGGAGCAATTATAAGCAAGCTACAAGTGTTACGAATAGCAGCACTATAGAATGTATATGCTTCGAATGACTGGTCGTTCAAGGACTTGGGAATGTCAACAAAGTTGGACATAATATCTATTCTCGTATTTGTAAAGATCATAGGCATATAGAAGTTGTCAGCCCACTGCCAGCAGAAGGAGAACAAGAATACCGTGATCATCATGGGTACGGAAATAGGAAGGATAATTCTGATGAACGTTCTGAACACGCCTGAGCCATCCATATATGCAGACTCTTCAAGTTCATCAGGCACGCCACGGAAGAACTGTCTCATCATAAATATGTAGAGAGCATTCTTGAATGCGAGACCGCCGATAGAGAGTATCAGCAAGGGCCAGAAGGTGTTAAGAAGGTTAAGGCTTGTGAAATTGGTTACCTTTATAAGAGGTGTTACTCCACCGCCCAAAAGTTTAAATATTCCTAAGATATCGAAATATCTGAACTTCATGAACATAGAGAATCTGAGTGTTTCATGAGGTATTACCATTGTAAATATTACAAGGAGGAATACAAGGTTGCTTCCCTTAAACTTATACTTTGCAAGACCATAACCGATCATGCAGCATACAAACATCTGTACGAGACCGCACATTGCGGAAAGCAAGAATGTGTTAAGCAATACTTTAAAATATGAAAGCTCGGAAATTATAGCCTCGTATATCTCAAGAGTAGGATACTTAGGAATGAGCTTAACCGTAGCATCAACGAAGTCGGATTTACTCATAAACGATGAAGAGATCTTGGAGAAGAATGGGTAAAGTATTACGAATGAAATTCCTATAAGAAGGAGCAAACGGAATACGTACCATACAAAGTTTCCGAGGAAGCCTAAGGACAAATATTTGATCTTAAACTTTTCCCATCTCGAAGTTCTTTCAAAATCAACTTTGATCTTGTTTTTTGAATTTTTAAGTACTTTGGTTTGTGTCTGTTCTGCGTTCATTTATTTGACCCCCTTCCTTAAGAATCTCTTCTCTGATAGAATACGAATGCCGAGCAGATCGCTGCAACGATGCCGAGCATAAGCATTACCAACAAGAAGTACATCCATGACATTGCAGAGCTGAGTACCTGTCCGCCGGATCCGTTATAGATACCGGAGATATAGCTCATTACGCTGTTTGTGGATTTTGTGAATGAGTCGATTACCGTGTATATTGCATTTACAAGGATCATCGGGCTTATCATCGGGAATGTTATCTTCCAGAATGTTTCCCATCCCGAAGCACCGTCGATGCTGCAAGACTCATAGATAGAAGGCGAAATGGACTGAAGACCTGCAAGGAATATCAGTATCTGAACGCCTGCATCATTGATAATGGAATAAATGCTGTTTACAAGGTCCGTAATATACTTAACAAGCTCTCCGCCTACCGCCATATTATTGAAGAGGAAAGAGAAGTCAGCCATTGTAAACAGATCGCTTGCAGCGCTTTCCGCAGCACCGCCAACCGCACCTGTCATAATACCGTCAGCAGAGCTCATGAAGGAAAGAAGTGCGTTAGACTGGTCGATCTTTGCAACAAGACCGGTACAAAGAATAACGGGGAGGAAGAGTATTGCACGGAAGATTCCGCGTCCCACCATCTTCTGGTTGAGGACGATAGCCACAAACAACGAGAAGATGATGATAGCAGGAACGTTCAGTATAAGGGTCTTTATACCCGTTATAAGAGTCTGTACGTATCCGGAATCTACGAAGATCGCGTCTGAATAGTTCTTAAGTCCAACAAATTCGAGAGTGTAACCGCTCATATTGGGAGTCATCTCATTAAAGCTGAACCATATTGAGTCCCAAACTATAGGAATATAGATTACTACAAAACTTACAATGAAAGGAAGTACGAAAAGCCAACCTGCCTTCGCTTTTCTGTTGTCAAGAGAAGGCGCCTGATTTTTCTTCGCAGCCGCTGCGACTTTTCTGGGGGCAGGAGCCGGTCTGCCCTGCTTTTTTGCCATGTCTTTTGTCATGATTACGCTTCTCCTTTCATTATATCTTTATGAAGCCGAAGGCTTCGATCTCATGTCCGTCTGCGGTTACTGCAAAATCGTTATAGTTGATGTAGAATACAGTACCGTTGGTATATGTAACCTTTACGATAGAGTTATCATCTACTGTATATCTGTTTGCAAGCTTTGCGCCTTCGGGAATGTCAATTACAAGGTCAGGACGCTGAACTACAAGTCGTCCACCGGGGTCTGTAACTGCTTGTGTAGGATCAAGCACGAAGTTGTCTATAAACTCAACACCTTCGAGAGGATTGAAGTACTTGCTCATAAGCTGTTCTCTGTACTTTTCGGCATCAAACTCAGTATTGCCTTCCTTCTCAGCCATTCTCTTTTCATAGTTAACAAGACGCTCAACTTCTGCAAGCTTTTCAGCATCTTTCTTTTCCTTTTCGGCAGCTGCTGCATCATCGATAAGCTTATCTGCTGCAAGGTCTTCTTCTGTAGCAATTCTTTCGCCGACTACGAATTCATGGTTAACTATCGTTTCTGTACGGAGATCTCCGAGAGCTTCGCTGAGCATTGCATAAGACTCAACGATATCTTCCTTCCATATCTCATAGGATACGGAGTAGTACTTCTGCTGATATGTGTAGTTTTCCTTAAGCTTTTCAGTATTCTGGTAAGCAAGGAGGAAGTAGGGGCTTGCGCCATTTTCTATGATCTTGAGAAGTTCATGATCATAGTTGCCCGCCATATTTGTGGGAGAACCTGCAAAATCAAGGTATCCATGGAATACAATTCCGAAGAAAGGTATCGTACCTGCAGCATAGGTATATCCGGAGCTGTCAAGAGATACATTAAGCACATGATCTGCATATCCGAGAGTGTAGGAGTTACCGCCGTCGATCATAACGTTGCCGATATTCTCCTGCATATCTGCAAGAATATTGGTTACAAATCCCTTTGCTTCTTCACGGTTGTATGGATCTTTCTTGTTAAAGTCAGAGTTAAGGTCTGTACCGAGAGTGGATACGGAGATACCTGTTCCACCAAGGGCAGAGTATTCTTTTTTGAAGTTGTTATAGATATTTTCATATCTTGCAGGAGAGATAACCATAAGACCAATGGTCATATAGCTCTGTGCAACGAAGTCATATTCGTACTTGGATATGTATCTGTTGTCGATAGTCTTCGCAGCATCTTTTCTGAGGCTTACGCCGTCAAAGTTTTCAACGTCATCAATATATGCAAAGTCGAAATCAGGATATACGCCTATGCCGTTTTCATTTGCAAAGCTTACGAAATCCTTGAATCCTTTATCTCCGCCTATTTTCTTAACAAACTCTACGTGGTAAGGAACTGTGTGAGAAAGTCCGCCGTTTGTAAAGCCTGTAAGCTTGAAGTTAAGGTTCTTAACGCCTTCGGATGAAAGCTCGCCATATATAGTCTTAAGATCCTCAAAGGTTGTAAGGGGTGTGCTCACCATTACGGGGAATGTAAGCAATGTATCCTGAACATCAAGTGCTCCGAGAGCCTCTATGTACATAGGAATGTCTTTTCCGGCCTTTTCAGTATTAAGAGCTTCGATTGCGCCTGTCTTAATGAGGTAATCACGGTAAGCAATCGCCATACCTGTGTAATTAGCCTCATAGAAGGATTCCTTTCCAACCTCCTTAGCGGTATCGGCGTCATTGAGAATTACGTAATTGATACGGTAACTTCCCATATACTTTCTTTCTGAAACAACGTTCCAGTTTCCGCCGCCGCCCTGAAGCTGGTATGAGTCCTTAGGACGTGTGATCACCTGCATATATACTGCATTATACTTATGCATTACGCCACTGTGTGTAAACATGATAGTTGTAAGAGCATCGCCCTCTGTGATCATAGCAACGTAGCCTTCGTCGACGCTGGAAGGAGCAACTGTACGAAGTCTCTTATAGTAAGGAGCTATTACAACGCCTGTAGCAGGGTCAAGAGTTTCGGGGATTCTTTCAACTATTTCGCTTATTACCTTACTGTTATCCACAGACTGAACTGCACCGAACACAGGAAGTCTTGCAGTCTTCTGGTTTGCTACTGTAGTAATGGTCTGATATACAAAGTCGGGTCCGTAAAGTCCCTGGGATATCGAAACGTTCTTATTTCCAAGGCTCTTGTTGTCGATTATCGCACCCGAACCATCGGGAATGAATACGTACCCTTCTTCTTCGGAAGATGTTGCTCCAAGGTAAGGAAGGATCTGAACATTATCAAGAACATAGGATTTTTCGTCGTATCTTATACCGTTTGCGGCAAGTCTTACTTCAAAGCCTGTCTCTGTAAGCTTATATTCAAGAGCCATCTTAAAGAGAGCCGCTTTGTCCGCTGTAGCTACATACTTGATCATTGCATAGTCTTCAAGCATTGTCTCATATGTGTAGTCGGGGCAGCAGAGCTTGATAAAGGACTCGATAAGGTTAAGCTCACGCTCCTGTACGTCTTCAGCAAGTACGTAAATAGCTGTTTCCTGGGTTATGGGATACTTTGAATAGATCTCTTCTTTATCAGCTTCTGTAAGACCGGATCTGTTGGGGTCCATAAGCTGGTAGTAACCCTTGAAACGAATCTGCGCTTCATCATTGAGGTTGGCGTAGATGAGCTGATCATAACGATCTTTTGCGATCTGTCTGGGGGCAACTCTTCTTGTCTGAACTGTACCGATTGAATATTCAACACGGATACCGTTCTTAATATTCTTTATTACATACTGATCTTTTGCGATAGCATCCTTGTAGCTGTTAAGAGTTACAGAGGTATTGTTATTTGCAACGTCTGTGTATGTGAGTATAAGCTGGGAAAGAAGCTGATACTTAACTGTATCTGCAACAGATGCACTCTGTGCATAGTCATGGGGGTTAGTTGCAAGGATATCGCCTGTTGCTTCATCCTTTACTGCCACAACACAGGTTTCTTCGTTCACATAGATAGAATAACCGTGAGCTGTGATCTTTAATGTCATATCTTTGAGCATGGCTTCCTTTGTTCTATACTTCTTGGTAAGCCAGTCTATCTCTACTTCCTCTTTATCGGTAGTGCCGCCGGCGTTTTCTCCACCCTCGGTCTTTCCTGTCTCGGTAGTAGTATCTGTTGTTGTATCTGTAGTAGTATCTGTTGTTTCTGTTGCAACTTCATCAGCCAAAACAGGAACAGCAAATGCACTCACGAACACTCCCATAACTGTAATCAGTGCAAGAAGTGCAGATAAAAATCTCATTTTATTCATTTTTCTTTTACTCCTTTGCATCTTCTTACAATCTGTACGAAACTTCAGTAATAATGTTCATAACAAATGTTACGATCTTCATTATAAGTGTTCCGAACAGCGTTATGATGAATATGATAAATGCCATACCTACGATAGTACCAAGGCTCGTTGCAATGCCCTTGAATGTTGTATAGTCGTGTGTTGTTATCATTCCGAAGAATATGAGCAATGCTGCCCAAACAGCACCGATACTTGTTACAAGTGTAACGATCTTGGCTTCATTAAGTGTAAGTACGTTTGTAAGCAAGGTTGCGGGAACCATTGTAAGCACTATAGGAAGCAACGAATAGCAGGTTGCTATAAAGATGTCCTTCATAGATCCTTCACCCTCGAACAATGTTGTAAGACACCAGTTCGAAACAACCCAAAGTAACAAGGGAACGAGAACGGAAATCATGGTAACGTAAATACTGGAGTAACTCTTCATAGGTGCGAATACATATCCCTTACCTATAGAGTTATAAGTCATTGCAGCAACCACTGCAAGTATGTATACAAGTGCTGCTCTTACAGAGCCGCGCTTTTCGTGTTTAAGATCCCAGAAACCGTCAAAAGGATGGAATATAAGGTGGAAACCGTAGATAAGCTCCTGACCGAAGGTTCTCTTTCCTCCGGAAACAGCAACCTTTCTGTTTACCTTTCCTGCAAATCCAAGGAACTTGGAAACGAGGATGCAAACTACGACTACGACGATAGGTATGATTATCGCATATTTGGATATCCATTCCTTACGGTACATCATAAGTGCCGATGAATAGTTTGTTGTGTCATATGCAGCCTTGAACATTTCCATAGCATTGTTCCAGTCACCTACGCGGTAGTAGGACTTACCGAGACCAACGTATGCAAGGTCAAAGTTGTTGTTTCTCTGAAGAACATCTTCCCAAAGTTCAGATGCACCGGTATAGTCTCTATCGTTTGTGAGGCCTACCGCACTAAGAAGAAGATCGCCGTATTCAGTTCTCTTGTATACCGTAATATTGCTCATATTCTTATCGAGAATAAGGAGCTCGTCACCTCTGTAGGTTATAGCTGCAATATATTCAAGAGCACCGATCTGTGTACCAAGGTCACCGAAAGCAAAGAGAAGGTTGCCGCTTCTGTCATATGTAAAGGTTCTTCCTCTTGTTTCGTCTATTATTGACCAAGTCTCGTTAGGACCGATAGCAACGTCTGTGATTCTGGATGCACCGCTGGTGTATTCGGAACCAGTAATGTCGTCAACAGTTGAAATCTCGCCAATAGGAGCGAAGAATCCTGATCTGTCCATAATATCATCACCGCGAGCATTAAGCTTCTTAACTGGTGCGGTTGTACCTTTTTTATCAGTCTTAGAAGGGTTAGCAGCATTACCGGAAGAGGATGTTACATAAACAAATCCTTTTTCGTCAATGCTTATGTTGTTGTACTCAGTAGAAACGTAGTTTTCATTCTTTGCCTTCTGTTCAGCTGTCTGGAAGTTTCTCCAGATAATATCGAAGAGGTTGTATGAAACCTGCTGAGCACCGATAAAGTTTCTGAATTCACCTGTATCACCGTTAAGAACGATAACACCCTGGAACGTTGATGAAGATATTACGTATACAGAGCCTGTACCTGCCTCGTCAACCGCTACAGCAACAGGAGTATATACGGAATTTTCTTCAAAAAGTTCAGATTCAGGTCTGTTGAATATTTTTGCGAAGCTTCCGTCCTTATTAAAAACAACTATACGTGCATTACCGGTATCGCAAACATATATGTACTCTTTGCCGGGAAACACACCCTGGGGCTGTAAAAGAGCATCGTTTATACCGTTGCCGTTAACGAAAGCGTCTATCTGGAACTTGAACTTGAAATACTTGTCGAGAACTACTATTCTGTTGTTCTCCTTGTCGGCAATGTAAACGTTGCCTTCATCGTCACATTCAAGGTCCGTAGGGTTAAGTAATGGATCTGAGCTGAGTCCCATTTCCAAAGATCCGTACTGCTTATAAGGTACGTAAGCGTCCGGAGACTTCATCGGCGTACTGTTTATAGAGTAAGTATAAGTTGCATAAGGAGCAGCAGATACTATGGGTGACAGTGCCATAAGAAGACAGAACACGAGGACTACGATACGAGTTAATGTTTTCATAATTATCTTTGTCCTCCTTAATTAGTCTTTCATACCGGACGAACCCATAGTCTCAACGATCTGGCTCTGTGTAAGTATAAACAGGAGACAAGGTACGCTCATCATAATAAGTGAACCTGCCGAAGCCGCGTTGGGAATGGTCGCTGTAACGTCTGTGATAGCTCTGTTAAATGTCTGGTATGCCTGGTTCCAAACGTAGGGAGAAGCACCTGCGTTCCATACGTTCTGGAATGTTGTAATGATAAGTGTCATCCAAGCGGGCTTTACCATAGGCATTACGATCTGCCAGTATATTCTAAACTCGCCCGCACCGTCTATTCGGGCAGCTTCGATTACCGTATCCGGAACCGATCCATCAATAAACTGTTTCATAAGGTAAAGACCGAGGGTAGATGCCCATACAGGGATAATGGAGATCTCGTAAGTGTTAAGCCATCCGAGAGCAATATATACGAAGAAGTTAATGATACCGGTAACTGTGGAGCTTATCATAAGAGAATATACGATGAGCTGGAATATAAATCCATGACCGGGCATTCTTATCTTAGATATTGCATAAGCTGCAAGGGATCCGAATACGAGACATCCGAATACTGCGCCTATTGTAATAAACACTGTATTGAATATGTATCTGGATACGGGGACCCAAGTACTGTTCATATTGGTGAACAAGTCGATAAAGTGCTGAAGCGTAGGCTTCTGAATGTAGAACTTTACGGGCCAGAGATAGTTCTCACCCATGGACTTGAACGCGTTGATGAATGTAAGATACATAGGAAGGAACATAAAGAGACCTGCCAATGTAAGTATGATAGAAATACCGATGTCGCCTCCGGTAGAACGGTTAAGTACGACGACATTTTTTCTGACTCTCATTTTCTTTGCCATCTTACTGTCCCACCTTTGCTAACATTTTCTGAATGAGCATATTTGCTCCGATCATTATTACGAAGAGGATTACGGATATTGCAGATGCATAACCATACTCATAACGCACTGTCATATATTCCTGGAGATGATGTGTAAGTGTCCATGCCGCATAGTCAGTGGAAGGATATCCGCAAAGTGCGGTAACGATTCCGCCGAATCCGAATGCGCCGGTGATAGCCATAACGGCACCGAACATAAGCATAGGCTTCATCTGAGGAAGTGTGATATACCAAAGTTCCTGCCATCTGTTCTTAATACCGTCAAGGGCACCCGCCTCATAAAGGCTTCTGTCAACGCCCTGAAGACCTGCGATAAACGAAAGGAACGTGGTACCAAGTGAGGTCCAGAGAGAAATGATTATCATAAGAGGCATGATAAATCTTACGTCCTGGAAGAACACTATAGGCTGAGTGATAAAACCGAATTTCATCATGTATCCGTTAAGGTATCCATACATATCGCCCTGGAACACGAGAGTCCAGATAAGATAAACAGTACCGGAGATACTGGGCGCATAGAATATAAATGTTACGAATGCTCTTACCTTGGGTGAAAGCTCGTTGATAAACCATGCGATGAAAAACGAAATAATATATGAAAGAGGACCTGTTGCGACAGCAAATACAAGAGTATTCTGAAGTGCCGTTATAAACAACTCGTCGTCAAGAAACATTCTTGCGTAGTTTTCGAACCATACGATAGTAGGGAAATCAAGAACGTTAAAATACGTAAAGCTGAGTATTATTGAAATAAGAACCGGTACAACGGTAAATGTGATAAACATAAGAAGGAAGGGAGCTACCATAAAATAGCCGGCTTTCTTACGCTTCATCTCACTCCAAATGTACTGTCCCTTTGTCATGTCTTTACGCTGTTTGACAGGACCGTTGACTGTAGCATTTTTAGTCATTTTGTTTTTTCTCCTTTACAGATTTTCGTACAAGACAGATCTTTACTGACGTACTATCTTATCTTCCGTATATTCACCGGAATAGTCGATGATGTAGTAGTCAAGGCCGTATTCTTCTCTCTTACGTGACAACTCTTTATTCATTGTGTTTACTCTGTCAAGCAAGGAGATGCCGGCATCGGCACCGTTGTTATATACGTCGTAGAATGCAAAGTTGATCTGTGAGTTAACAAGGTAAGCGCCTGGATAAGCAGAAATACCTACGAGGTCATTAAGAGTTACCTCAAATACTTCAAGTTCCTTATCAGTCCAAGGCTGTTCAAGAAGTACCTGGCGGTTAGCTGTACTTACCTTTGTGGTAGTTGCGTTACCGGTTACGGAAATAGCTTCTCTTGTAAGTACTGACTGGCCTTCATAGCCTGCGTACCACTTAAGATATTCCCAAGCTGCATTTACGTCATCGCATCCGTCAGGAATTACGATAGCGTTGGTAACTGAAACTACGTTCTTACGGTTAATGGAACCGTCATCCATTCTTGTTCCGAAAATAGGAGCCATACCCCAAAGTCCACGCACTTCGGCAAATCCCATAAGAGTGTTATATGTAGAGAACAAGTCACCTACAAGGATCGGGATTTCACCGAGACGGAAACGGGTAATATCAAACGTGGGCTGAGTTCCATACTTTGTAAAGAAGTCACACCACTTTTCGAAAGCAGCAAGAACCTCTATTGATTCAACGCCGACTCTCATACCGTCGTCCGCATAAACCTTACCGCCGGACTGCTCTATAAGAATGTAGGGGTTAGCAAGGTTGTTCGCTGTCGTGGAGCTTACAACCGTTGTTGCACCTGCAGTAGCTGTAGAGGTCGTGGTTACTGTTGCGCTGAGGTAGTAGGTAAGACCGAGCTCCATATTCTGGTTCTGGAGAAGAGGAAGTATATCGATTACTTCGTCCCATGTCTGAGGAACCTCAAGGTTGAGCTGCTTAAGGATATCAGCTCTGTAGAATACTGCATTATAAGACTGAGCAACGGGAAGTCCGTATACTTTGCCGTCTACTCTAATGTCTTCGAGAAGTGCATCGTCAAATTCTTCCTTTATCTTATCGTATCCTTCAAGGACTGCTACGTCTTCAACACCGCCTCTGAGGCCCCAGCTTACTGCTGTGGAAGCATCCATAAACGCGATATCGGGACCGATACCTGCAAGGATCGCCTCGGTAAGACCTGCTGAAACAACCTCGATGTTAACGCCGATGTTGCTGTCCGGTGTGAAGTACTTGTCGGTGTATTCTCTGAGAATAAGCATCGTTTCTCTTGTAGCGGTCGTACTTACTGTAGACCAAAGAGTAACTGTACTGTCATATGTCTTGTTAGCATCGCCTTCAAAACCGATGGACGTATAGTCCATGAAGAAGCTTGCCACGAAAGCCTTACATTCAAACCAGAACTGTTCAAAAACGTTTGCTGTAGCTCTGGGGAGCTCATCCGCTGCGGGCTGAATAATTATCTTATCCAAAAGTACCTTCTGGTTCATACAAGAGTTTGCCCAGTCGTAAAGAGCAAGAACGTACTTTTTGTAAGTAATGAAGTTGGAGGCAATTTCGTACTCGTCTTTTGCCATTGTTTCGTAAAGCCAAGCAGCTGTCTGAAGTATAGCCGTAGGCTCACTGACTTCTCCGGTCATTTCTACAAATATGTCGGCGATCTCATAAAGTCTCTTTGAGGAGATTGCCATTGTATCTATAACTTCGGGTATTACTCTTGCGAATCCGTAGTCACGGTTGGGGTC
>SVSF01000140.1 GCA_015064425.1 Oscillospiraceae bacterium
GAGCAAACGAGCATAACGTCAAGTCCCTTCTCTGCAACGAGCTTCGCTGCCTTTTTAACTCTTTCCTTGTACTCCCAATCGGGAATGCAAATTCTCTGCATAACTTTAAACTCCTTTTTATTTTTTATAGTGTTTCTGTCTTTATTATACAATTTATGCAAGCCTTTGTATTTACAAAATCGTTAAAAATTTTTGCACTTTCGTAAATATTTTTATTGACATTCTCATTTTTTAGTGTATAATGTAGGTATGGAATACGTAACGAAAAGACTGAACGACACAATTAACGTAACAGGTATAGTTAATCTGCACTTTTTTGAGTTTGCAAACGACCTGACAACCGTTGACGAGATGCACCCCTTTTATGAGCTTGTATTCGTCAATTCAGGCGTTCTTAATATCTCATCGGAGGACTTTAGCGGCACACTTTCGGAAAACGAAATGATAATACACCGCCGAGATATTCTGCATTCGCTCTCCTGCAGCGCAGAGGACTCGCCTGAGGTTATTATAATCGGATTTGAATGTAATTCAAGAAGAATAGACGATTTCTCAAAAATGCCTATTCATCTCAGCGATTCAAATATAAAAAAGCTCGCGGAAATCGTAAAAGAGGGACGAAACGTTTTTATGCCCCCCTACAACGTGCCCGTATACGATATGAAGAAAAAAAGGCATCAGCTCTTTGCCTCCGAGCAAATGCTGAGAATCCTGCTTGAATATTTCCTAATAAGGCTCGTGCGCGAATACAATTTCAACATAAATGCTGAGGACGGCTCGGAAAATCCCCTGCTCATAAACGAAATTATCGCCTACGTTACCGACAACTATCTTGAAAGAATAACCATTGACGAGCTTGCATTCCTTTTCAAGACGAACCGCGCGACGCTCTGCCGCGATTTCAAGCGCACGACAGGAAAGACGCTTGTAGAGTTCGTCAACACAAAGAAATTCGAGATAGCAAAATATAAAATTCTCAATTCCAAGGACACATTTACGAAAATTGCCGAGGAGCTTAACTTTGAGAGCATACACTATTTCACAAGATTCTTTAAGAAAATGTCAGGTATGACTCCAAAGGATTTTAGAAAAAGCGGAACAAAGCTTCAATAAACAAGAAAAAGAGAGAACCTTTAAATCGGCTGCAAGACCGATTGGTTCTCTCCTTTGTTTTTAAATCGTAAAATCAGAATTTTTCGGGGTAAACGCCCTTTGCCTTGAGGTCGATAAATGCTTTTACAACCTCTTCCTTATCTTCCTTATAGGTAACTCCGTACCACTTATCAGTGTTGTCAAGCACCTTTACGTCTGCTTTGCCCTCGGAAATAAGCTCGGAAACAACCGTGGGAAGAAAGAATTCGCATTTCTCGGGATTCTTGGGTATAGACTCGTCGAGGAATTTCGGGAATCTCTTTTTGCACTCCTCAATATAAGAGGGAGTAAATCCCCAAAGATTCATTGAAACAAGAGTTTCGGGGTCAAGATCGGTAGACTTATCATCCTCTATGTAATAAATTCTGCCGTTATCCGTACCGATTTTGGTTCTCTCAACGATTTCGGTAAGCATTCCGTCGGAATCCGACTGACAGATGCCTCTTGAAACTGTGCCCTGCTCGGTTACGGTGTTCTTAATACGGTAGCCAACCATAGCGTAGTGATACTTTTCATCGTCAGCGGTGTTCTTAAGGAAATCGTAAATCTTCATAAATGCATTTGCTCCGTAGTAGTCATCAGCATTGATAACCGCAAAGGGTGCGTCAACAACGCCAAGACAGCAAAGGATGGCGTGAGCTGTTCCCCAAGGCTTACGTCTGCCTTCCGGTACGGAATATCCATCGGGAAGCTTATCTATCTCCTGAAAAACATAGTTTACGTTTATATTCTTACCTGCAAGATGGGGGTCAAGAACCTCTCTGAAATCCTTCTCAATTTCCTTCTTGATTATAAAGGTGAAATCTCTGAAGCCTGCTCTCATTGCATCGTAGATAGAATAGTCAATGATGATATGACCTTCCTTATCAACCGAGTCAATCTGCTTAAGTCCGCCGTAGCGACTTCCCATACCTGCTGCCATTATAACGAGCTGTGGATTTTTCATTTTTATATTTCTCCTGAAACTAATATTTATGCTACACTGCTAGTATAACACAGGAAAATAAGAATTTCAAGTGTTATTTTTATTTTATCAAATTCTCTAAAATCATATTTTTCGCCATTCCTTGACGGTATATTTCTTTGTTTTGTACCGTTTTTGACAGTTTTTGTGTTTTTGCTCTTGAAATATTTCTTGCTTTAGTGTATAATGTAACTGTAATTTTCTTAAAAGGAATAAACCTATGCGAGAGTTAAAAATAGGCAAAAACGATGCAGGTCAGAGAGTGGATAAATTTCTCACCAAGGCCCTCGGACTGCCTACAAGCCTTCTTTATAAATCAATACGACTCAAGAAAATAAAGCTCAATCGAAAAAGAACCGAGCCAAACGTGATCCTCACCGAAGGGGATACCCTTCAGTGCTTTCTTGCGGAGGAATTTTTTGTCGGCAAGGTTACCGACTCATCTCTTTCAAGAATTAAGCCAAGCCTTTCTATCATATATGAGGATAAAAACATAATGCTCCTCAACAAGCGCCCCGGCGTTTCGGTTCACGAGGACGAAAACGGCTCTACCGATACTCTGATTACTCACATAACCGCATATCTTTATCAGAAGGGAGAATATATTCCCGAAAACGAGCAGAGCTTTGCCCCCGCTCTTTGCAACCGCATTGACCGCAATACCGGCGGAATCGTTATTGCAGCGAAGAATGCCGAGGCTCTAAGAGTTATGAATGAGAAGATAAAGGAAAGAGAAATAGACAAGTTCTACCTTGCCGCCGTGCACGGCGTTCCCTCAAAAAAGGAAGATACACTTTACGGTTTTCTTCTCAAGGACGACAAGAACAATATCGTGAGAGTTTATGATAAAAATCCGCCAAAAAATGCAAAGAACATAATTACAAAGTACAAAATTCTCGCAAAAAAAGATGACAGCGCGCTTCTTGAGGTGGAGCTTCTCACCGGAAGAACACACCAGATAAGAGCTCATATGGCTCACATAGGTCACGCTCTTATCGGTGACGGAAAATACGGAATAAACAAGGATGACAGGGCTAAAGGATATAAATATCAAGCTCTTTACTCATACAAGCTCCGCTTCTCCTTTAAAGGCGAGCCTACCCTGCTTGAATACTTAAACGGCAAGGAATTCACGATACCTAAATCCGAAATTTACTTTGCAGAGGATTATTTTAACTTTAAATAAAAAACTCCCAAGCGAGAATTATCTCACTTGGGAATTTTTTTATATTTTCTCTACCTTGAGTTCAAGAGGAGCGAGGGTTACTACTCTCTCTCTGCTGTCGCCATCGCCATAAATAATCTTAACGGTTATCGGCATATCATAGTCCGTATTAAGAAGATATATTCTGTTGAAGTCGTAAACCG
>SVSF01000141.1 GCA_015064425.1 Oscillospiraceae bacterium
TTTTTTCGAGTTTGCTCTCGTTACTTTTCGTGTTTTGGAATTAACGAGTTGTAGTTTCTTCTTAATTTCTTAAGCTTTGTACTTCTCTTCTGTTGTTCAATTTTCAAGGACCGTCCCGCCCGCTTCCCGCGGACAGCTTTGTTATTATACCACCTTCATTTACCTTTGTCAATACCTTTTTTCAAAATTTTTTGCTTTTTTTCACTTTTTTCGTACTTTTGTCTATTCAGCCAAAAAATTCCTGAATTTTAGTTTTTTATAGGTCCTTTTGCATAAATTCATTACCTCATATCAAGACTATATATATGTTTAAAATCATTTACACAACAGTTATTATTTATTTCTTCCTTATAATCGCTATGCGCCTTATGGGGAAGCGTCAGCTGGGGCAGCTTCAGCTTTCCGAGCTCATTACCACCATACTTCTTTCCGAAATCGCTTCAGCTCCAATAACCAACGAAAACGTTTCGTTATGGCACTGCATTATTTCGGTAGGAATTATAATATGCTTTGAGATCATGTTGCCGGTTCTGATGTCCAGATTCACATTTCTCAAGCGTATTATTGAAAGCAAGCCCAGTTATCTTATCTTCAAGGGCGTTCTCTCGCAAAAGGAGCTTAAAAGAAACCGTCTTACGATAGAGGAGCTTCTTGCATCCTTACGCACCTCCAATATTTCGGACATATCTCAGGTTGATTATCTTATTCTTGAGCCCAACGGAATGCTTTCCGTATTTCCAAAAAATGCAAACCGCGGTGTAACCGTAGATGACCTGAAGCTTTCCTGCAAAAACAGTGGTATTGCACATCCCCTGATTATAGATTCCTCGGTTTGCAAGCACAATATGGAAAAACTGGGCATCAGCGATACTTTACTTGAGAAGATGCTCGCGCGTTACGGTGTTTCTGCCGATCAGGTGTTTCTGATGACTATTGATGACAGCGGAGAAATTATACTTATCCGCCGTGACAGATCATAAAAATGAGCAAATAAAAAGGGACTGTAAAAAACGAGTTTTTACAGTCCCTTGGTGAGCAAATATCTTGCTGCAGCACTGATTATTCAGCGTCAGTAGCTTCTTCCTGGGTTTCTTTGCTTGCTTTAGCCTTCTTGCTCTTCTTGGAATCGTCCTCGGTAACGGGGGTGTATCCAACGAGCATTATTTTAGCCATTTCAGCTCCGTCACCTCTACGGGGACCAAGCTTATAAATAGCTGTATAACCGCCGGTTCTGTCAGCGTAAAGAGGAGCGATAGTAGAGAACAGAGTCTTAACTACCTCTTCCTTCGTTATAAAAGCAAGTGCCTGACGGCGAGATGCAAGTGTATTTGTCTTTCCGAGTGTTATCATTTTATCGGCAAGGCTGCTTACCTCTTTAGCTCTGGTAACGGTTGTTTCGATAGAACCGTTTTCAAGAAGATACGTTACCATACCTCTGAGCATAAGGTTTCTATGCGCAGTCTTTCTGCCGAGTTTTCTGGTTCCTGGCATTTGTAGGACCTCCTTCTGCTTATTTTCTTGTAATACTCCTCTTTAGTCTTCCTCACGCTTGAGGTCAAGACCAAGAGAATGAAGTTTTGCAATAACTTCTTCGAGTGATTTTTTACCGAGATTTCTGACCTTGATCATATCGTCTTCGGTCTTGTTGATAAGATCTTCTACCGTGTTGATGCCTGCACGCTTCAAGCAGTTGAAGCTTCTTACAGACATGTCAAGTTCCTCAATGGTCATCTCAAGAACCTTTTCCTTGACGGTTTCCTTGCTCTCTACCATGAGATTTGTTCCCTTTGTATCTTCGGAAAGATTTGCAAAGAGATTGAGATGCTCGTTGAGTATCTTGGCGCCGAGCGATACCGCTTCTCTTGCAGATATAACTCCGTTTGTGGTTATATCAAGTGTGAGTCTGTCAAAGTCGGTTACACTTCCTACACGGGTCTTATCAACTCTGTAGTTCACGTTATATACGGGTGTGTAGATCGAGTCTGTATAGATCACACCGATTATAGGAGAATTGATCTGCTTATTCTTCTCCTGAGATACATATCCTCTGCCGTGGTCAAAGGAGATCTCCATATAAAATCTCGCATTGTCACTGAGCGTTGCGATATGAAGCTCGGGATTGAGAATTTCAATATCAGCGTCTGCTTTGATGTCACCCGCTGTAACCTTGCAGGGACCTGTTACGTCTATGAGAACGGTCTTGGGTCCGTCTGTGTTAAGCTTTGCTATAATTCCCTTTACGTTGAGAACTATTTCGGGTACATCTTCCTTTACGCCGGGAACGGTGGATATTTCGTGAAGCACGCCGTCGATCTTGATGCTGTAAACTGCAACTCCGGGAAGCGAGCTGAGCAGAACTCTGCGCAGCGAGTTTCCGAGGGTCGTGCCGTATCCGCGCTCAAGGGGCTCTACTACGAACACACCGTGCTTTCCGTCATCGGTAAGCTCTTCGGTGACGATATTAGGCTTTTCTATCATTTCTATCATTAAAATACCCTCCTAATTATTGGTTGTGCGCTATTTATTATGCGGCCGCATTTCAGCCGCCTGCGAGGGAGGCTGAAATTACTTGGAGTACAATTCGACGATGAGCTGTTCTTCGAATTCGAAGTCGATGTCTTCTCTCTTGGGAAGAGCTACAACCTTTGCCGAAACGCTATCCTTGTTAACCTCAAGCCAGTTAGGAGTCGTCTTGGTCTGCATATCCTCGATAAGCTCTTTTACCTTAGCGTTGGATCTGCTTTCCTCTTTAACTGAAATAACGTCGCCTACTTTTACAAGAATGGAAGGAATGTTAACCTTCTTACCATTCAGCTGGAAATGTGAATGAAGCACGAGCTGACGAGCTTCTTTTCTGCTGCTTGCCATACCCATTCTGTATACTACGTTGTCAAGTCTTGTTTCGAGAATAGAAAGGAGGTTTTCACCTGTTACGCCTTCCATCTTATCAGCCATCTCAAAGTACTTTTTGAACTGTCCTTCGAGTACGCCGTAATATCTTCTTGCAGTCTGCTTTTCGCGAAGCTGCATTCCGTATTCTCTGAGCTTTTTATTTGCAGCACCGTGCTGACCGGGTGCCTGGGGTCTGCGCTCAAATGCGCACTTTCCTGATGTACATCTGTCACCCTTGAGGTAAAGCTTCTTGCCTTCTCTGCGGCACAGCTTACATGAGGGTCCTGTATATCTTGCCATATCCGTTTTTCCTCCTTATTATAATATCAGACACGTCTTCTCTTGGGGGGTCTGCAACCGTTGTGAGGGATTGGAGTTACGTCTTTAATAAGAACTACTTCAAGGCCTGCGGTCTGGAGCGCACGAATTGCGGACTCTCTTCCCTGTCCGGGTCCTTTTACATATACTTCAACGGTCTTCATTCCCTGATCAACAGCGATCTTT
>SVSF01000142.1 GCA_015064425.1 Oscillospiraceae bacterium
TTCGAGCAGCACAGAAAAGAAGAACTTGACGCCATAATGGAGAGCGACAGACGTCTTGCCGCGGAAAGAGCAGCTCAGGCTGCAGCTGCGGAAAAGGAGAACGAGACGGCTCCGAAGAGTTCTTCGGTATTCTCCGAAGAGGTAAAGACCTTCAGCGAAGAGGGAAGCATAGTCAAAGTAGGATACAAGACTTACGATATATCCGAACCCGAATTTTGCGGAGAAAAGCCCTTCTTATTAAAGATAGTTCCCATATCAGAGCTTAATGTATCCGTAAAAAACATCGTTACCGTGGGTACGGTATTTCAAGTGGATTCAAGAACGACTTTTTCAGGTGAAAAAACTATTTTTACTTTGGGACTTACCGATAAGACCGCTTCCATAAACATAAAGGTATCTATGCCCACGGAAGAGGCAAAAGGTTTTTCGGGCAAATTCAAGGCAGGAGCGTCTGTTGCTGTAAAGGGTTCGGTCAAGGCGGATAAGTTCGACGGAGAGCTTCTCATTAATGCCAATCCGGACGATTTTGCATTTATTAAATCTATTGAAAGAGCAGATAATGCTCCCGTAAAACGAGTAGAGCTTCATCTGCATACGAATATGTCGGCAATGGATGCAACGGCAGAACCCGAGGACGTTGTCAAAATGGCAAACAGATTCGGACACCCGGCGGTTGCCATTACCGACCACGGAAACGTTCAGGCATTCCAAAAAATAATCGGAGTTTGTGCAAAACTCAAGCAAAAGGTAATACTCGGAATGGAGGCGTACTTTGTCGACGATACCGCAAGAGCGGTGTACGGAGATATTTCAGGCGGAAACTTCGAGGATGAATTTATAGTATTTGACATTGAGACTACGGGTCTTTCTCCCGTTAACTGCGGAATAACCGAAATAGGTGCCGTAAGAGTAAAGGGCGGAGAAGTGCTTGAGCGGTTTAATACTTTCGTAGATCCCGAAATGCCGATACCCGAAGAGATAACCCGTCTTACGGGAATAGACGATTCGATGGTCGAAGGAGCGCCCAAGACCGAAGAAGCGGTAAATAATTTTCTGAAATTTGCGGGAGACAAGCTTCTTATAGCTCATAATGCTAACTTTGACGTTGGATTCATAAGAAAAGCCTGTGACGATTACAAGATACCTTTCACCAACTCGTATCTTGATACGGTGGCAATGTCCCGTTACGTGAATCCTGAACTTAAAAAGCATAAGCTTGACTATCTTGCGGAATATTTTAAGCTCGGAGGCTTCAACCATCACAGAGCATCCGATGATGCCGAAATGCTTGCGGCAATTTTCTTCTGTATGACGGAAAAGCTAAAGAAGCAAGGTGTCTATTCCATCGAGGGAATGGTTTTCGATATGAGCGAAAAGACAGATCCTTTAAAGCTCAAGACGAACCATATGATAATCCTTGTAAAGAATAAGATCGGACTCAAGAATCTGTATAAACTTGTTTCCTTTGGATATCTTAAGTACTTCAAGGGCGTGCCGAGAATACCCAAGAGTGTCCTTGAGCATCACAGAGAAGGGCTTATAATCGGTTCTGCTTGCTCCGAAGGTGAACTTTTTAAAGCGATGCTTGACAATAAACCCAAGTCTGAACTTTTGAAGATAGCAAGATTTTACGATTATCTTGAGATACAGCCTATTTGCAATAACAGATATATGATAGCAAAGGGTATAGCAAAGGATGACACGGATCTTCAGAATTTTAACAGACGTATAATCGAGCTTGCCAAGGATACCGGGAAACTCGTTTGTGCTACCTGTGATGCGCATTTTCTTAATAAGGAAGATGAAATAAGAAGAAAGATACTTCTTGCCGGAATGAAATTTTCGGATTTCAATAAAGATTCGGGAATATATTACAGAACTACAGAGGAAATGCTAGAAGAGTTCAGCTATCTCGGAGAAGAGATGGCATACCGCGTAGTCGTAGAGAACACCAATAAGATCAACGATATGATCGAAGCGGACATAAGACCTTTTCCGGACGGTACGTTTACTCCAAAAATGGAGGGCGCCGAGGAAGATCTGCAGCGCCTCTGCTATGAAAAGGCTCAGTCAATGTATGGAGATCCTCTTCCCAAAATAGTTGCGGACAGACTTGATAAAGAGCTTACCTCAATTATCAAGAACGGATTTGCCGTGCTTTATATGATAGCGCAGAAGCTTGTTGCTTACAGTGAAAGCCAAGGATATCTCGTAGGCTCCAGAGGCTCCGTTGGTTCTTCCTTTGTTGCATCCATGAGCGGCATATCGGAAGTAAATCCCTTGCCTCCTCACTATTGGTGCAAGAAATGTAAATACAGCGATTTTGATAATGAAGCGGGTGCAGGCTCGGGTTTTGACCTTCCTGCCAAAAAATGCCCCGTGTGCGGAGAAGAACTCTGCCGCGACGGACACGATATTCCTTTTGAGACCTTTTTGGGCTTCTACGGCGATAAATCTCCCGATATAGACTTAAACTTTTCCGGAGAAGTTCAGGGTAAGGTACATAAGTATACGGAAGAGCTTTTCGGAAAAGAAAATGTCTTCCGTGCGGGTACTATCGGAGGTATTGCGTCCAAGACGGCATACGGCTTTGTGCAGAAGTATCTTGAAAGTCTTGGACTCAGTATCAATAAGGCAGAGACCAACAGACTTGTTGAGATGTGCGTAGGCGTAAAGCGAACCACCGGTCAGCATCCGGGAGGAATCGTCGTTGTTCCAAAGGAATATGATATTTACGATTTCTGTCCCGTTCAGCATCCTGCAGATGACCCGGGCTCGGATATTGTAACTACACACTTTACATTTGAATATCTACACGACACGCTTCTTAAGCTTGACGAGCTGGGCCACGATATTCCTACTAAGTATAAGTGGGTAGAGAGGTTTACCGATACGTCCGTAATGGAAGTTCCTATGGATGATCCTCAGGTCTACAGGCTTTTCACGTCCACGTCACCTATGGGAATAAAACCCGAGGATATAAACGGCATCGAAATAGGAACCCTGGGACTTCCCGAAATGGGTACGCGTTTTGTACAGCAGGTTCTTATTGATGCACAACCGAAAAACTTTGCCGATCTGCTTCAGATATCTGGACTTACTCACGGAACGGACGTTTGGCTCGGAAATGCTCAAGAGCTTATAAAAGACGGTGTTTGTGATATTTCTCAGGTTATCGGAACAAGAGACGGTATCATGCTTGACCTTATCCGTTACGGTATGGAGAATGCCGTTGCCTTCAAGATAATGGAATCCGTACGTAAAGGTAAGGGCCTTACTCCCGAATGGGAGGAGCTTATGAGAAATACGGGGGTACCCGAGTGGTACATAGGCTCCTGCAAAAAGATAAAGTATATGTTCC
>SVSF01000143.1 GCA_015064425.1 Oscillospiraceae bacterium
GTCAAGAAGCTCAGCCTCATCTTTGTAATATATGCTCGCTAAGCTTGTAACTCCCGCGGGAAGCAAAAGTGTTGCCATCATTTCGGGAGTATATTTTTCCGTATATTTTGGAACTTCAGGACGAGTTCCCACAAAAGTCATCGTGCCCCTGAATACGTCTATAAGCTGACTTATCTCGTCAAGCCTGCACTTTCTCACGAGCTTTCCGACCCTTGTGACCCGCGCGTCACCCTTTACAGTGACCTGAGAACCTTTATCCGCGTTCTGCACCATAGAGCGAAATTTAAATATGCGGAATTTTTTGTTATACTGCGTTATTCTGACTTGCCTGTAAAAAACAGGACCTCTGCTGTCTATCTTTATCGCTATGGCAAGTATCAAAAACACAGGCGAAAGTATTATAAGCATCAACGACGAGCAAATAATATCAAACAAGCGTTTAAAGAAAAGACTGCAACGCTTTTTATTTAATATGTCGTAATATTTTCGTACCTCCTCCGTTTGCATCTCGGGAGGAAGCTTTTCCCATTTCTTTAATAGCATGATTATACGTACTCTTTCAATATGTCAACGTATTTGGAAATAACGTATTCCACTTGCTCATCTGTCAGGCATGTATGCAGTGGAAGAGATATCTCGTTTGCAAAATGTGCGTAAGCATTAGGATAATCCTTTATATCAAATCCAAGCTTCTTATATGCCGTATGCATCGGCAGAGGCTTGTAATGAACGTTGCAGGCAACTCCCTGCTCAGCCATTTTTATGATAATCTCGTTTCTTTGTTCTATAGTAATACCCGGAACTCTTGTTAAATACAGATGTCCGGATGAGCTATAATCGTCAGTATAATGATCAAGAACCTCTATGCCAAGCGGTTTGAAAGCTCGATCATATTTTTGTATTATAGCTTTTCTTCTTTCCAAAAGCGCAGTATAACGCTTCATCTGAACCAATCCGATAGCCGCCGCTACGTCAGTCATATTGCATTTGTACCACGTTCCTACAATATCATATTCCCATGCGCCCAGCTGCGTTTTTGCAAGAGCATCCTTAGACTGTCCGTGAAGTGAAAGCAGTTGGATTTGCTTATATATCTCGTCATTGTCGATCCCATCTATCGTGCGCCACGTGAGTGCTCCTCCCTCCGCAGTTGTAAAATTCTTCACCGCGTGGAACGAAAACGAGGAAAAATCAGCGATATTTCCCGCCATAACTCCGCCCTTGACTGCTCCAAATGAATGCGCAGTGTCAGCCATTACAGCAACTCTTCCAAGCGCATGCTGAATCTTTCCCTCGGGGCGAAATAGCTCCTTTTTTCTTTGCACTATGTCAAAAAGTCTTTCGTAGTCGCAAGGAACTCCACCAAGATCTACAGGTATTATAGCCTTTGTTTTCTCATTTATAGCCGCCTCAACAGCATCGTAATCCATCTCAAAGCTGTCTTTCTGTGTATCTACGAGGACGATCTTTGCACCTATATGATCGATTATCGAAGCGGAAGCCGTATAGGTATACGCTGAGGTTATGACCTCGTCGCCCTCCTTGACACCGAGGACACGGAGAGCCATCTCTGCACAAGCGGTCTGCGAATTAAGACATACACAGCGTGCCGTGCCAACGTATTCGGCTATCTGCTTCTCAAGCAATTTTGTTCTGGGTCCTGTGGTTATCCAACCTGAACGAAGTGCCTCGCCAACCTCTTTTATTTCCTCTTCACTAATATCGGGGGGAGAAAAAGGAATATTCATCTTAATATCCATCACATACCTCTCTTTTTTAATCAAGTAGTCAAAATACAAATTAATTAATGATATACTATCACAAATATCATTATATCACACCACCCAAAATAAATCAATAGAAAAAGCTCATTTTATACCCTACCGCAAAATAAAAGCAGATGCCAAACGGCATCTGCTTTTATTTGCGTCAAGCAAGAACTTCCTCGGAGGGTGTCTCCTCGTTCTTCTCAACATCGATATTGCGGTAGCACTGCATACCCGTACCTGCGGGAATGAGCTTACCGATAATAACATTTTCTTTAAGACCGACAAGATGGTCGACCTTACCCTTGATAGCAGCGTCAGTAAGAACCTTTGTTGTTTCCTGGAAGGAAGCGGCTGACAAGAACGACTCGGTCTGGAGCGATGCCTTGGTGATACCCAAAAGCATTGGCTTTCCTTCAGCAAAGGCAACATCCTCACCCGCGTCTATTCTAGCCTGGATCTTCTCGTTTTCTGCCTCAAATTCGGTCATATCAACGAGTGAATCAACCAACAGATCTGTATCTCCGCTGGAAGATATCTTTATCTTTCTTGTCATCTGACGAGCGATTATCTCGATATGCTTATCATTTACGTTACACGACTGAGAACGGTATACCTTCTGAGTTTCCTTGATAATATACTCGTATATCTTATCAAGATACTCACGGCTGTTAGGATCGTTAACATCATCGAATATACGCATAATGTCGGAAGGCGCCTTGCTTCCATCAGTAAGAGCATCTCCCTTATTGACAGCTTCTCCAACGCTTACCATAACTCTCTTTCCGAAAGGAATAGCATGGCGGATAGTCTCACCGTCTTCATTTTTGAGGTATACGACATATGTGTTTGCCGTATCGCCTGCCTCTATTCTGTCAACTGTTCCGTCGCACTCAGCAAGAACAGATGTCTTCTTAGGAGTTCTTGCCTCAAAGAGCTCTTCAACTCTGGGAAGACCCTGTGTAATATCAGAACCTGCGACACCACCGGAGTGGAACGTACGCATCGTAAGCTGTGTACCCGGCTCACCGATAGACTGAGCAGCGATTATACCTACTGCCTCACCGACCTTAACAGGCTTACCCGAAGCCAAGTCAGCACCGTAGCAGCGAGCGCATATACCACGCTTGGAGTGACACTGGATAGCAGTTCTGATATAGACCTTATCTATACCTGCCGCTACTATCTCGTTAGCCTGCTCTTCGGAGATCATTTCATCATCCCCTACAATAACCTCTCCCGTCTTTGGATTTATTACCTCACCAATAGTATATCTTCCGGTAATTCTATCCTGAAGGTTTTCAAGAACGGTATTGTTATTCTCGTCGATTATCTGCTCTACCCAAGCACCCTTGGTCGTATCACACTTCTCCTCATGAACTATGACTTCCTGGGAAACGTCAACAAGACGTCTTGTAAGATATCCCGAGTCAGCGGTACGGAGAGCGGTATCGGAAAGCGACTTACGTGAACCCTTAGCTCCCATGAAATACTCAAGTATATTCAATCCTTCACGGAAGTTTGATTTAATAGGAAGCTCGATAGTCTTACCGTTGGTAGCAAACATAAGTCCACGCATAC
>SVSF01000144.1 GCA_015064425.1 Oscillospiraceae bacterium
TATTTAAAACCTTGACAGTGTGTCTTTAATTTAATATAATTAATTTAACTGTTTAAATAATGGAATAAATGGTTTGGAGCGTAAAAATGAAAGAAAAAATAGATATTCTCGTTGTCGGTGGCGGCGGAAGAGAACACGCGATAGTAAAGAAAATAAGCGAAAGCAAAAATGCGGGAAAACTGTACGCGGCTCCCGGAAATGCAGGAATATCCGAGCTCGCTGAGTGCCTTCCAATATCTGCTACAGATATTGACGGCATAGTAAAAGCTGTTGAAGATAACAAAATAGACCTCGTATTTGTGGCACCGGATGATCCTCTGATGCTTGGCCTTGTTGATATACTGACCGAAAAAGGTGTAAGAGCATTCGGACCTGTTAAAAAGGCAGCTGAACTTGAAGGAAGCAAAGTCTTTTCAAAAGGACTTATGAAAAAATACGGTATACCGACAGCAGGTTACAGTGTGTTTGATGCTCCGGAAAAAGCATATGAATATATAAAGGCTTGCGGTAAATATCCGGTTGTAGTAAAGGCTGACGGACTTGCTCTCGGAAAAGGTGCTGTAATATGTGAAAATGATGCAGAAGCAAGAGAAGCGCTTAAGTCCATTATGGAGGATAAGGTTTTCGGTGAGTCCGGAAGCAGAGTTGTCGTCGAGGAGTTTCTAACCGGTCCTGAATGCACCGTACTTGTGTTTACCGATGGAAAAACACTTGTTCCTATGGTCTCGGCACAGGATCACAAACGTGCTCTCGACGGAGATAAGGGACTCAATACCGGAGGTATGGGAGCATTCTCTCCGAGTAAACACTATGTTCCCGAGGTCGCGGAGCGTTGTATGAAGGAGATATTTATACCGACTGTAAATGCAATGAACTCCGAAAACAGAACTTTCAAAGGCGTTATTTATTTTCAGATGATGCTTACGAAAGACGGACCTAAAGTAATAGAATATAATGCAAGATTCGGAGACCCGGAGGCACAGGCGGTTCTTCCGAGACTAAAAACGGATTTTGTTGACATTATAAATGCCGTTATCGATGGAGAGCTTGATTCGTTGAATATAGAATGGAGAGACGAGGCTGCGGTTTGTGTCGTAGCTGCTTCGGGTGGATATCCTGAGAAATATACTAAAGGATATCCGATAAATGGACTCGAATCTCTCAAGGGAAAAGATGATGTTTATGTTTATCATGCAGGAACTGCGTTTAGCGGAGATGACATTGTTACTGCAGGCGGAAGAGTTCTCGGTGTTACTGCTCTTGGAGCAAGTATAGAGGAAGCAAGAGCAAAGTCTTATGAGGCTCTTGATAAAATAAGCTTTAAGGATATGCATTTCAGACACGATATTGCTACAAAATAATAGTTTTAGATGGAGTCGGGCAATGAAAAATGATCTTATATCACAGATAAAAGATCTGATACCGTCCTTATCGAAAGGACAGCGTGCAATCGGAAATTACATAATTGAAAATTACGATAAGGCTGCATTTATGACTGCGGCAAAGCTTGGGGAACACGTCGGAGTTTCTGAATCTACCGTTGTCCGTTTTGCCGTGGCATTGAACTATGATGGATATCCTGAGCTTCAGAAGTCACTTCAAGAACTTATCAGAAATAAACTCACTTCGGTACAAAGAATAGAGATTGCTAACGACAGGATAGGCGATTCTGACATCCTTGAACGTGTTCTTAACCTTGATATAATGAAGATACGTACCACGCTTGACGGAATCGACAGAGAACATTTCTACAGAGCGGTAGATGCTATCATACGTGCAAAGCACATATATATCATTGGAGTGCGCAGTTCAGCATCTCTTGCGAATTTTATGTCGTTTTATTTTAGGCTTATCTTCGAAAATGTTAGCTTGGTTCAAACAGCTAGCGGAAGCGAGATGTTTGAGCAACTTTTACACGTGTCTTCTGAAGATGAAGTAATTGCGATAAGTTTTCCGAGATATTCAAAGAGTATAATAAACGCAGTTGATTATGCAAGCTCAAAAAACGCTACTGTGGTATCGCTTACTGATAGTCCGCTTTCACCGATAGCAGATAAGGCATCATGCCTTTTGACTGCAAAAAGTGATATGCTTTCGTTCGTTGATTCACTTGTTGCACCTCTCAGTATAATAAATGCGCTGATAGTAGCTGTGGCAAAAGAGAAACGTAGTGAGATCGAGGATATTTTCAGGAAACTCGAATCTGTGTGGGACGAATACGATGTTTATGATAAGGAAAGCGGCCGATGAGCGATAAAAAGATCAAGGTGGCGGTCATTGGCGGCGGAGCAGCCGGAATGATGACCGCTCATTTCCTTTCTACGTTTAATATTGATACTGTAATTTTTGAAAAGAATTACAGACTCGGAAGAAAACTTGGGATAACCGGTAAAGGACGTTGCAACCTTACCAATAACTGTTCGGTTACGGATTTTATTGCCAATGTGCCGACAAATCCTAAGTTTTTGTATTCTGCAATTTCTTCTTTTACCCCTCAGGATACTATGGAATTGTTTGAAGGATTTGGGGTCCCGTTAAAAACAGAAAGAGGAAACAGGGTTTTTCCTGTAAGTGATAAAGCGGCTGATATCGTAAATGCTTTGAGCGATGCTACAAAATGCAAGGTGATCCACGAACGAGTAGTTGATGTAAATGCTTCGGATGAACGCACATACGAAGTCGTAACGCAAACCAATAAATATCAGTTTGATAACGTTGTCATCGCCACAGGAGGACGTTCTTACCAGATGACCGGATCAACCGGCGACGGATATTATATAGCAAAACGGCTCGGCATAAACGTTGTCGAGCAAGCGCCGTCACTCGTGCCTCTTATCATAAAGGAAAAGTGGTGTGCCTCTCTTCAGGGACTGTCGCTTCGTAACGTTTCTATACGCATTGAAGACACGGCTTCCGGTAAAGAGGTATATAACGATTTCGGAGAAATGATGTTTACCCATTACGGAGTCACCGGACCTATAATTCTAAGTGCCTCATCGGTTTTGAAGAAAATGTCTCCGGAACGGTATAAAATATTTATTGACCTAAAACCTGCTCTGGATGAAAAAACTCTTGATAACAGACTGCTTAGCGATTTTTCTGCAGTGAAAAATAAGCATTTTTCAAATTCTCTTGATAAATTGCTCCCGCAAAAACTTATACCTGTTATTGTAAAGCTATCTGGCATAGGCGAAAGTAAGCAGGTTAATTCTATAACTCAAGCAGAAAGAGCGGACCTTGTTCGTCTGCTAAAGTCTGTTGAAATGACGGTAATGGGATTTAGACCGATAAACGAAGCTAT
>SVSF01000145.1 GCA_015064425.1 Oscillospiraceae bacterium
CCGCATTCGATGCACTCATCTGCATTGATCTCGTACTTTCCGTCGCCTTCGGAAATTGCGCTTACAGGGCAAGCCTCTGCACATGCGCCACAAGCGATGCACTCATCGGAAATCTTGTATGCCATGACAAATACCTCCATAAAATTTAATATACATACATTGTATCACAATAATTTAAAATTTCAATAGGGTTTTAAAAAATTTTTTTAAAAAGCGTGAAAATTTATGCCTTTTACGGAAAAGGGAGTTATATTTAATAAAATTTGCAAAAAATGCGTGGAGATCCCTTATTCGACATTTTGCGCGCGTATATCGTGTTAAAATCAGTTTGAATAAAAAACAGGAGGAGAAAGGATGTTAAAAAAGAATTGTTTTCTTGATATCATCGAAGAGAGCGGAACGCTTACGGTAAGGCTTTTCGGAGAGATAGACCACCATAGTGCTGTCAGGGTGCGAACGGAGATAGATGAAAAGATATCTTCTTGTCACCCCAAAATTACGGTCATTGATCTTTCGGGTATAGAATTTATGGATAGCTCGGGTCTTGGTCTGATAATGGGAAGATACATGAAGATGCAGGCTATAGGGGGAGTTCTTTTGCTTAGGAATCCAAACGAGAGAATGGTCAAAATATTTAAGCTTGCCGGGCTTGAAAAGATCGTGAATATAGAAACGAAGGAGGTAAAAAATGAAACAAAATGAAACAAAAAAGCGGTATTCGTCAAAAGTGCTCAATGAGATGAGGATAAAACTTCCATCGCTGTCTGTAAACGAGGGTATGGCGAGAGCCGCGGTATCGGCTTTTTGCGCGCAATTGGATCCTGCCGCCGGAGAGCTTGCGGACATAAAATGTGCTGTTTCGGAGGCGGTGACCAATTGCATAGTTCACGCTTACAAAAACACGATAGGAATCATATACATAACCGTACGGCTGTGTGAGGGTGGACTTGTAAAAATAGAGATAAAGGATAAGGGTTGTGGAATAGAAAACGTTGAAATGGCAAGGCAACCTTTATATACGACTGATGCGGAAAACGAGCGTAGCGGTATGGGATTTACTGTGATGGAAAGCTTTTGCGATAAGGTGAGGGTATTGTCGGGATGCAAAAAGGGAACGACTGTGACACTGTTCAAGTTTTTGAAAAGACGGGAATGATACGTGAGGAGATAGAAAACAAAAAATATCTTGATAACACGGCTTTGATCAAAATAGCTCAGGGTGATAATGAAAAGGAAGCTATGGAGGCTACAGAAAAGCTTTTGATGTTGAATCGAGGACTCGTTAGAACGATAGTTCTGCGCTTTCGTGACAGAGGAGTTGATATAGAGGATCTTATGCAGATAGGAACGATAGGACTTCTTAAAGCTGTACGCAGCTTTGATCTGGATAGGGGAACATGTTTTTCAACATATGCCGTTCCCATGATATTTGGGGAGATACGCAGAACGCTTAGAGACGAAGGTCCTATAAAGGTCGGTCGTTATTATAAAAAACTTGGTATAGATCTTATGCGTGCCAGAAATGAGATAATAAACGCAGAGGGAAAAGAGCCACATATAAGCAGATTGGCGCTTGAACTTGGAGTTCCGATCGAAGAGGCGGCTATGGCACTTGATGCCATGGCACCTCCCGTGTCTCTTTCTGATTTTGTTTATGGGGAAGAAGATGGGACTGTGCTTGAGGATATGCTTGCGGATACCGATAGCATTGACGAAAACGAGCGTTTTTTTGACAGAATGGCACTAAGACAGGCTATATCAAAAATGCCATTGCAATGGCAGAGAATAGTCCTTTTAAGATATTTCAGAAATAAGACTCAGCAACAGGTCGCTGACACTCTTGGATTGTCGCAGGTAAAGGTGTCCAGAGAGGAGAAAAAAATAGTTGCATTCTTGCAAAGTGAAATGAAATAAAAGCTCAAATGTAGACAAATGACATAAATTTAACGAAAAAATAAAAAAATTTGGAAATGGTACTTGATATCCGATAATTTTTGTGGTATATTATAGAGTGGAAAATAAATTGAAAGGCGGATATACAAAATGACCTACAACAAAAAATCAGTCGAAGATATTGACGTTGCCGGCAAGAGAGTTCTTGTACGTTGCGACTTTAACGTTCCTCTTAAGGACGGCGTTATTACTTCAGACAAGAGAATCGTAGAGGCACTCCCCACAATCAAATACTTGCTCGCTAAGGGTGCAAAGGTAGTTCTTTGCTCTCATATGGGCAAGCCTCACTCTATCTTTACCGAGGGCTTTGGTCTTACAAAGAAGGAAAAGCAGAAGGTAGAGGCACTTCCTGCGGACGAGCAGGCAGCTGCAAAAGCAGAGCTTCTTAAGAAGGCTCTCGATGACAAGAAGAAATTTACACTTAAGCCTGTAGCAGACAGACTCAATGAGTACCTTGACGGTAAGGTAACTTTTGCTGAGGATATCATCGGAGATGACGCTAAGGCTAAGGTTGCTGCTCTTAAGGGCGGAGAGGCTGTTCTTATTGAGAACGTACGTTTTGATGCAAGAGAGACTAAGAACGGTGCAGACTTTGCAAAGGAGCTTGCTTCTTTCGCTGACGTTTACGTAAACGATGCGTTTGGTTCCGCTCACAGAGCACATGCTTCTACAGCAGGTGTTGCCGCATATCTCCCCGCAGTTTGCGGTTACCTTATTCAGAAGGAGATCGACGTTATGGGTAAGGCTTTGGCTGATCCTGCACGTCCCTTCGTTGCGATCCTTGGCGGAGCCAAGGTTTCTGATAAGATCGGTGTTATCAATAACCTCATTGATAAGGTTGATACACTTATCATCGGTGGAGGTATGGCTTATACCTTCTTTAAGGCAGCAGGATACGATGTTGGAACATCTCTCTGCGAAGAGGATAAGTGCGATCTCGCTAACGAGATGGTCGCAAAGGCAAAGGCTAAGGGTGTTAACTTCATGATCCCTGTAGATAACGTTGTTGCTACTGAGTATGACGAGAATGCAGAGAACAAGATCGTTAACTCTGACAACATTCCTGAGGGCTGGATGGGACTTGATATCGGTCCTAAGACACGTGAGCTCTTCGCTAACGCTATAGCAGGTGCGGGAACTGTTGTATGGAACGGACCTATGGGCGTTTCCGAGTGGAAGAACTTTGCTGCAGGAACAGAGTCTGTTGCAGCCGCAGTTGCTAACTCCGGAGCAATTTCTATAATCGGTGGAGGTGACTCCGCAGCAGCCGTTGAAAAGCTTGGATTTGCTGATAAGATGACACACATCTCTACAGGTGGTGGAGCATCTCTTGAATTCCT
>SVSF01000015.1 GCA_015064425.1 Oscillospiraceae bacterium
ATATTATTTCAGAGGTCAAATATTACCGCATAGAATATGCCAAATACCTGTTGATCTCAACCAATATGACGGTGTCCGCCATTTCTTTGTCCTGCGGTTATAAAAACGATGTGCATTTTATGCGCATTTTTAAAGATTTGAATGGGATATCACCGTCGGAATTCCGAAAAAAGTACCGTGTTTCTACAGAGGAAATCAAAAACTCGAAAAATAAGAATCCATTTTCCTTGTAACAATTGTAGGGGGCCGACGTCCTCGGCGACCCGTTTTCTCACGACCTTCCGAGGCAGGGCTTACTCCCGCCGCTTTGGTGGGATTTGAAGGGTCCTCACCAGTCGCATAGTCGTCTGCCGTCGCCTGCGCTTGCTCGGCTCGGCATACTCCTTGCTTTGTGGGGTATCGCTGCGTGAAAACGCCGCACCGTGGCGTTTTCACTTGCTCACCCACTCCCTCCTCCGCCGCCGCTTTGCGACGGCGGAGGGAGTGATGGTTCAAATCACATACCGAAGAAGAACAGACACCCGATTGGGTGTCTGTTCTTTTTTTGGTGGAGGCGACGGGAATCGAACCCGTGTCCAAAAACCCCTTGATATGACTTTCTCCGTGGACAGTTTGTCTTTTAGATTTCCCCCTCGAGGGCGTCGGCAAACAGACTCCCTCTTGGAGTAGCCCTTTTATGCTTGATCGGCTCAAGGGCGAACGACCGATGCAGGTTCACTGCTCAAAATGACGCTCAGGCCGAGGTCGCAGTCCTCCTCGGCGGAACGGGCGGTATTATATGAACCGCAGCACTGCTAACCGAAAGCGTCCGAGGACGCAGTCAGTTAGGCAGCCATAGCAACTGTAGAGTTGTCGTTTAATTTTAAAGTTGGCCATTATACGGGGTTAGCCGGCCCGCCACGCTTATCATACCTCATAATCCCTGTCGAAACCATTGCGCCCCCATGAAATAAAAGTGCAATTGTGAAAGAAACGAGATGTGCAAGCTATATTATATAATAGTTTTGTCTTTTAGTCAAGAGAAAGCGTATTACAAAATTATTTCATTTTAGACAAAAGAGAGAGACTCTAAAAGATTTTATTTGCTTTCTATTATTTTACACATAATAGAAAGCTATGTTAATGTGAATTTTATTAGCTTTTTGTGGTTATTTTAAGTATGAGAATTTTCTGTTATTATGTCTTAAAATTCTTGAAATGTTCATTTTTGTATGTTATAATGAACTTGCGTGAGAGCCTCGTTACAAACGAGATATTATAAATAAAATAAAAAGAAAGGAAATATAATGCTTCAATTAAAAAACATTTCGTACACTGTTGATGATAATGGTGTCAAAAAACATATAATTAATGATATAAGCATTGATATAGATGAGCGACTTGTGGCTATAACAGGTCCTAACGGCGGCGGAAAATCTACGCTTGCAAAGATAATTGCGGGTATATATACACCTACATCAGGTAAAATAATTCTTGACGGCGAAGATATAACCGAGCTCTCGATAACAGAAAGAGCAAGAAGGGGCATAAGCTTTGCTTTTCAGCAGCCCGTGCGCTTCAAGGGACTTGCGGTAAAGGACCTTATAACTCTTGCCGCAGGCAGAGAGATCAGCGTTGCGGAGGCTTGTAAATATCTATCCGAGGTTGGCCTTTGTGCGAGAGATTATATCGACAGAGAGGTTAATGCGAGTCTTTCGGGCGGCGAGCTTAAAAGAATAGAAATTGCAATGATAATTGCAAGAGGAACGAAATTTTCGCTTTTCGATGAGCCCGAGGCAGGGATAGACCTTTGGAGCTTCAATAATCTGATCAACGTTTTTGAAAAGATGCATGACAGCCTTGGCGGCTCGATAGTTATCATTTCTCATCAGGAAAGAATACTCAATATCGCAGATAAAATTATCGTTGTTTCCGGCGGAAGGCTGGAGAGAAGCGGTACTAAGGAAGAGATACTTCCCGAGATGATGAATGCATCGGGTGCATGCAAGGTTCTTGCTGATAAAGTTGTATAAGGAGGAAAACCTATGGATAATCTGCAGAAAAATCTTCTCTTTAACATAGCAGGAATAAACGCGATCCCCGAGGGAGCGTATAATATAAGAGCAAACGGTGCGCTTGAATCAAGAAAAACCACCGAAAACATTGATATTGTGACGAAAAAGGATAAAACCGGAATCGATATCTTCATAAAGAACGGCACGAAAAACGAAACCGTTCATATTCCCGTTATTATCAGTCAGACAGGTCTTAATGACCTTGTTTATAACGATTTTCACGTTGGCGAGGACTGTGACGTAACGATAGTTGCCGGCTGCGGAATACACAACTGTGGCTCTGAGACCTCGAAGCACGACGGTATCCATAGTTTCTTTGTCGGTAAAAACTCTCATCTGAAATATGTAGAGAAGCATTATGGCGAGGGGGGCAAGGAGGACGTTGCAGGTAATGGCGAGAATGTAATGAATCCCACCACGATAATAAATCTCGCCAAAGGAAGCACGATGGAGATGGAAACAACCCAGATAAGGGGTATCGACTCCACCGACAGAGTGACGACGGCACGACTTGAAGATGATGCAACGCTCATAATCCACGAGAAGCTTATGACTCACGGCAAGCAGTATGCAAGAACCGAGTTTAAGGTAGATCTTGACGGAGAGAATTCAAGCACAAACGTAGTTTCCCGTTCTGTCGCAAAGGACACCTCGCATCAGATATTCATTTCCAAGATAAACGGAAATAACAAATGCGCCGGACACACCGAGTGCGATGCAATAATTATGGATAACGCAAGTGTAAGCGCGATTCCCGAGATTATGGCAAACAGCACCGAGGCGAGCCTCATTCACGAGGCGGCTATCGGAAAGATAGCGGGAGAACAGCTTATAAAGCTTATGACTCTCGGTCTTACCGAGGAGGAAGCCGAGGAGCAGATCGTAAACGGATTCCTTAAATAAAAAAGAGAGCATCTCTTCGGAGATGCTCTTCTTTATTCTATTGACAAATAAAAAGGGGAATGATATAATAATCTAATAAGCATATGGGGAGGTGGGCGAATGGATAACTCAAAAAAAGACAAAAATCTTGATGATTTTTGGGACATCGAAGACTTAATACCACAGAAAAAGCAAAAGCCGTCCTTTGCTACCCACACGTATGATACGGAGCCTGTTGAGGTTATACTTAAAGCTAAGGAAAGCACGTCATATGATAAATTAACTACAATAGAAATGCGTCCCGCCGAGCAGAAGGAAAGCTTGCTTACGGGTGCGATAGTAAGCGATGTGCCGCCTGAGCCGGACGATGAATATTCACCCGAAAATCCTTTTATAAAAAGCGTTAAAATATATAAGCGCTCGGACTTCGGTTATTACAAAGCCTTTTATGAGGACGGAATAAGATACCTTTCTTTTTCTGCCGAGACTTGTGCTGAACCACAGTATTTTTCATACGTTCCGCAGTATTCACAGCTTGATAGAAATCAGCTTGAATTTTATTTTTATATGCGAAGTGAGCTAAGAGCTCATAGGCGCATACCCGTTTCTTACAGTTATCTTTTGCTTTATATTTTTGAGCTTTTAGGTGTTGAGCCCGATAAAAAGAATGCACTTAGTCAGCTTTCTTTTGTTTGGCATAGTTATCGAGCTGTATTTTCAAAGCTTGACGCACTTATGCCCGAATGGATAACCGATTTTTGCTTTATAAATCATCTTTCGCCAAACAAAGAGGAGCTTTCATCGGCTTTTGAAACAGCGCTACAAAAAGCGACGGTTAAAGAGTTGTTTTTATGCTCACCCGATAAAGAAGGCAAGCCTGTTTCAAGTGCAGAACTAACGCCTTTTTTGCTTGATCTATGCTGCTCCTACGACTGGAAAAAGAGCAAATTTGCGACAGGGGAAAATTTAACTTTGTATGAAAAGCTTATACCTGGAGCAATAAAGACGGTCCTCTCGTCTTTTGATGGGAAGGAAGGCGTTTTTGTGGGGACAGGAGAGCTTAAACGAGATGCTTTTGCAGGAGCTTTGTGCACTCCACAAAATAAGTGTAGAATAGAGGTCTCATACTGCTCTGTTGCACGTTCTCATGAGATGCGTTTTCTTATAAATGATGCTGTAAAGCATACGGAAAACAGAATACGTGCCTATATTGGTGTTAAATCAAAGCTTACCGTATATTCGCTCCCGACAAGCGTCAGAAGATGTATTGACGAATATATGGATGAAATGCTTCCCAGTAAACGTGCTCCTAAAAAAGAGCCGAAGCAGGAATATGATAAGCTTTACGAGGTCCCAAAGCATGAGTTCTCTCTCGAAAAAGCGAAGCTCATAGAAAACGCCTCATGGGAGACTACTCAAAAGCTCGTTGAAGCTTTTGAAAATGAAGAAGAAATTTTAGTGACCGAAATTGCGGTACCGATGCACATGGAAAAAGAAGTCCCTGATGGAAAAAGTGATGAGGAATTATTACTTGAGGCACTTTCTCCTTATATGGAGTTTATCATAGCGGCGATTTCCGAAGATGCTTTAAGGCAAGATGATTTTGCTCGTGGTAAGGGAAGAATGACCGATTCGGTTGCGGACGAGATAAACGAAATTTCCGCCGATATTTTCGGGGATATAATTCTCGAAAAGAACGGTGAAGCGTATACAGTCATTGAAGATTACAAGGAGGTATTTAACGATGCCCGATAATAATATACAGAAGGTTCCCAAAAGAATACTCTCATCACTTCTTGCCTCGGTTTCAGCCGGAGTGGTTCCGAGAAGCGGTGCGCCATATATTGCAATAGGCAGAAAGGATGAGATCGCTGCATTGCTTTCCGATCTTGAGGCAACGAGTGAAGGCTGCGGATGCATGCGTTTTATTATAGGTCGCTACGGAAGCGGAAAAAGCTTTCTTATGCAGCTTATTCGCGGTTATGCTATTGAGCGTGATTTTATAACGGCTGATGCTGACCTTTCTCCCGAGAGAAGGCTTTACGGCAGTGGCGGAAGCGGAATTGCAACATACCGAGAGCTTATTAAAAACATGGCATCAAAGGCGTCTCCTGATGGTGGTGCACTTCCCAAAATAATAGCAAGATGGATAGATTCTATATCTTCCGGGGTGATGCTTTCCGGCATAGATGTCTCATCTCCCGACTTTTCTGCGGAGCTTGGAAGACGGATATTTGCAGCTCTACGTGATATGGAGGATCTTGTTGGCGGCTTTGATTTTGCCCATGTTATGAGTGAATATTACAGAGCATACAACACCGGAGACGATGAGAAAAAGAGTGCTTGTCTTCGCTGGCTCCGAGGAGAATTTTCTACAAAGACCGAAGCAAGAAATTCACTTGGATTTTCCGTATCAGTTATAATAGATGATGAAAACTGGTATGATTTCATAAAGATATGGGCGTCACTCGTCCGTAAGATGGGCTATCGCGGACTTGTAGTATTTATTGATGAATGTGTAAATCTCTATAAAATAAATCATCGTATCTCACGTGAAAATAATTATGAGAAGATACTCTCTATGTTCAACGATACTTTGCAAGGAAGAGCCGAAGGACTTGATATAATCTTTGGCGGAACTCCTCAGTTCCTTGAAGATACAAGAAGAGGACTTTTCAGCTACGAAGCACTGCGCAGCCGTCTTTGTGACAGCCGTTTTGCGTTAGGTGGCTATAAGAATTTCATAGGTCCCGTTATCAGACTTATACGACTTACCGATGAAGAGCTTTTTGCACTTCTCGGCAGAATAACGAAGCTCTATGCACAGCATTATAATACAGAGCCGCGTATTACCGAAGAGGATATGCAGAGGTTCCTTGCGGTTTGCCTTGAAAAAGCGGGCGCCGACTCTATGATAACACCCCGAGAGATGCTACGTGACTATATGACGGTTCTCAATATACTCATGCAGAATGAAAACGTAACTTTTGCCGATATCGTCGGAAGCGGAGCTATAAGCTTAAGACACGAAGATACGGAAGAAATTACTGAAAAAACTATGGACACAGATGCTGCGCCCACGTTTGATCCAAACGATATAGTATTTTAAGTTAAATCGGAGGAGAGAAGGACTCGTATAAAACTCTCCTCCGTTTTTCATTATTTATTTTCAAAAATCCTATTGCATTTTCTTCCTTGGTGTGTTAAAATAGTCAAGTAATTAAATTTCCATACGCCTGCATAGTTAAATGGATATAACAAGCCCCTCCTAAGGGTTAGTTGTGGGTTCGATTCCCGCTGCGGGTGCCAGAAAGCCTTGCGATAGCTCGCAAGGATTTCTGTTAAATTTTTATAAAAGACTTGACAGTAAAAGTAACGTGTGGTAAAATTATAATAGTAATTTAATAAGAGAGGTTATATCTATGAAAAAAATTCTTGCTTTAGTTGTGTCCGCAGTAATGCTTTTAAGCGTTTTTGCTATGTCTGTTTGTGCGGCTAATATATACGGCGATATTTTTACTGACGGAAGGGTCGACTCAAAGGATGCTATAAAGCTTGCCCAGTATTTCGCAAAATGGAACGTTAAAATGACCGGAGACGAAATGAAGGCTGCTGATGTTTTTAAGGACGGAAGTGTTGACTCAAAGGATGCTGTAAAGCTGGCTCAGTACCTTGCAAAGTGGGACGTTGTTCTTGGTGACGGCTCTACAACTCCTTCTACACCTTCTACTCCGCCTTCAACCGGTGGAGAGGGAGATAACGAGATCCCGTGGGGAGATATCTTCAACTGATAAGATCTATTTAATACCGCTATCTGCCGATAGCGGTATTTTTATTTTTAGTAAAACTGTTAACAAATTGTAAAAAACTCAAAAACCGTCGAAAAAAGCCGTTATTTTCAAAAATTTCTGTTGTCAATAATGTTTGACAGTGATATAATATTATGTAGTTAACGCATATAAAATATTATTTATAGATTGGATAGGGTAAAATAAGCCGAATGTTAAATAAAAGTTCCCGTAAAAGCAGGAAAAACAGAATATTTTTGCTCTATATCCCGATGCTTCTTTTGCTTTCGTGCGTTGGGGTAATTGTACTTTCTGCATTTGGGATGCTTGGTGGAGATTTAAGCAAATGGAACGGCTTTGCAACAATAAGCAAACTTGATAAAACCGATCCTGATACAAATACACTCATATCGATCGATGAAACGGAAGCTATAGAATTTATAAATGAGCATTTTGTTCCGAAAAACGAATTAACGTCAGGAGGCAAGGTGACCGGAAGTCATAGAGACGACTATGTACTTGTGGAAACTATTCCTGCGGATGATAGCTATTTTGAGGATACGCTATTTATAGGTGACTCCAGAATGGTAGGGCTTGGAATGACTTTTCAGAAGTCAAAGGCTACCTTTTACGCAGCCGTGGGACTTTCGGTAAATCAGCTTTCAACAAATAAAGTTATAAAAGTCGATGCAGAAACCTCTTATACCGTTATGGAAGCCATTGAAAACGATGGCAGAGAGTATAAAAGAGTATATATGATGTTCGGGCTCAATGAGCTCGGCTGGTCTTATCCAAGCGTTTTTATACGCTCTGTGAAAGAAGCCATAGAAACGCTTTCCGAGCTTTGCCCGGGTGCGGAGATATGTATTATTTCTGTTAATCCCATATCTGTGAACGCAAAGGTCAGTATTTACAGCGGTGCAGAGGCTAATAATCGTATAAGAGAGTATAATTCCTTGCTTCTTGATCTTGCTGCCGAGGTTGGATGTTGGTACCTTGATTCAAATACGTTTTTTGCAGATGAAGACGGAAATCTTCCTGCGGATTTTGCGGCTGATGGAATACATATGTATTCAGAACAAAATAAAAAGCTTATGAATTATATAATAAGCCATGCGTTTGCCTCATAAATTGACGGAGGAAATCTATGAAGAGAATGCTTACAGCTTTTCTTGCGCTGCTTTTGACTTTGACTTTTTTGGCAGGCTGCACTGAAAAGCAAGAGATAGTTATTGATACCGACACTTTATCAAGTTCGCTTTCTGCACTTTATGGTGGCGGTGCGGTAGAGCTTGCAGAGCTTTCAAAGGAATCCTATGATATAAGATACGGACTTGACGGACTGTACGTTTCACTTTATGCCGAAGCTTCTATTGTTGTCACATCGGATGAATTTATAGTTCTTGAGGCTGAGAATGAAGAAGATGCAAAAAAAGCATTTGAAGTGATCGATACATACAGAAAAGATAGAGCAAAGCTTTTTAAGTCTTATGCTCCGGATGAAGTTCCAAAGCTTAATGGAGCGCTTCTTGCGAGAGCGGGAAAGTACGTTGTGTTCGCTTCTGCTCCCGAAGATATTGTTAAAGAGGCTAGAAGGATCTGGAAAGAAAAGAAAGGCTGATTATATGGATAAGGAAAGTATTGCGAGAATAAATTTTCTGGCTAAGAAATCAAAAGAAGAGGGACTAAATGAAGAGGAGCTTGCCGAGCAGAAGAAGCTTCGTGAGCAGTATATAGCGGAGATAAGATACTCATTTGGTCAGACACTTGAGAGTACTGTAATTCAGTATCCTGATGGAACAAGAAAAAAGTTGAAAGAAAAAAATAAAAGCGAAGGGTAAGCTCCTTCGCTTGGTTTTTATAAAACAAAAAATGCATTGAAAGGACACTTTTATATTTTATGAAAGTGAAAAGTTGTATGACAAACGTTAATTTTAAACTTACGTCATCGCTTGAGAAGTGTTTTTGGGATACAGAAGTAAAGAATATACCCGAGCACAGATCTGCAAGCGCTCTCAGAGGAGAGAGATATTCTTTCCAGATGGCATGGAGAGGGACAGACGCAACTCTTGAGCAGAAAAAAACAATGTATCTGAATATAGACTCATCACTTAAGGACTATATTACGGTAAAGTCGGTCGAAAGCGTACCTGTTCGTTTTCCTGTGTACAAGACCTGGACTGACCCGGACTTTCTTCGTACAGAGCCCGGTTTGTACCCTGATCTTATGATACCTGTTCCGGAAAGCGGAAGAGTATATACAATTTACGCAGATACTCGCTGTATTTGGGTAGATGTTGAAATACCGAACGATTGTCCCGTCGGTGAGACGCCTATTAAATTATCATTTTCTGACGTTGATGGCAAGCTGATTTTCGAGGATACTTTTGTTTTAAATGTTATTGGCGCAGAAATGCCGGAACAGACGGTAAAACATACAAGATGGTTTTATGCAGACTGCCTTGCAAATTATTATCGTGTTCCGGTATGGAGCGAAAGACATTGGGAAATCATTGAAAACTTTATTAAAGTTGCTGTTAAAAACGGTATTAACATGATACTTACACCCGTGTTTACACCGCCGCTTGATACAGCTGTTGGCAAGGAGAGACTTACAGTTCAGCTCGTTGGAGTTTCGCGCGATAATGGCGGCGAATGGAATTTTGATTTTGAAAAGCTTGGACGTTGGATAGACATTTGTGACCGTTGCAATGTAAAATATCTTGAAATATCTCATCTTTTTACGCAGTGGGGAGCAGGACATGCACCTAAAATTATGGCAACGATAGACGGTGAATACAAAAAGATTTTCGGTTGGGAGACTGATTCCATGGGTGAGGAATACTCTTCTTTTCTTGATTCATTTCTTCCTGCTTTGCTTTCTTATCTTAAAGCACGTGGAGATGATAATCGCTGTGTGTTCCACGTTTCCGACGAGCCGAATCTTGACCATCTTGAAAGATACCGTGCAGTAAAAGAAATCCTCAACAAGCATCTTAGAGGATATTATATTATGGATGCTATTTCTGATTTCGAATTTTACCAAACCGGTGTAATTGATCATCCGATTCCTTCAAATGATCACATTGAAGCATTTCTAGAGGCCGGAGTTCCGGGGCTATGGACTTATTACTGTTGCGGTCAGGGAATAAAAGTATCAAACTGTTTGCTTGCAATGCCCGGATACCGTACTCGAATTCTCGGAATTCAGATGTATAAGTACAATATAGCAGGATTTCTTCAGTGGGGATTTAACTTCTACAATAGCCACCTTTCTATGGGTGAAATTGATCCTTATCATTGTACCGATGCCGAAGGAGCTTATCCTGCGGGAGATTGTTTTCAGGTTTATCCGGCTCCCGATGGAACTGCTTATGAAACGATACATCTTTTGCTTGTAGCTGAGGCAATGCAGGATATTCGTGCTCTTCAGCTTGCAGAAAAGCTTTGCGGCAGAGAAGCTGTTATGGAGGCGATTGAAGGCGCTCTTGCTGAAAAAATTACTTTTTCAGAATATCCAAGAAGTTCTGAATATTTGCTTGGTTTGCGTGAAAAAATCAACGGGATGATAGCGGACGCTATTAAATAAAAATCGCTATTATAACATAATAGCGATAAATATTAAAATCAGTATTTGAAAAATAATAATCATGGGAAGTCCTATCATAAAACGCTTATGCTTTGTCTTGTGACGGATAATTTTCATTGTAAAATAGGTGGCGACAGAGCCACCCGCAAGTGAAAGAAGAAAAAGCGTTTTTTCAGGAACTCGTCTTCTTCCTTTTCTTGAAGCTGTCTTATCGTGACACGTCACTATAATCGAGACGAGCGAGATTATGGCAAAATATATGTATGGGATCTTTTCCATAAGAGCCTTTCTTTAAATTAACGGCTGTCTGCCTATATAGCAGACAGCCGTAACTTTTATTTTTTAGCTGAATTATCCTTAAGACCGACTATGCGGTTGAATGCACATTCGTTCTTTGTATCCTTGCAGAAATAACCTGTTCTGACAAACTGGAATTTTTCACCCGGCTTTGCATCCTTAAGGCAGGGCTCAACCTTTGCGCCGTCAAGCACTACAAGAGACTCGGGATTAAGGCAATTTTCATACTCGGAGCTTGGAACTTCGTTCATATTTTCCTTTGTGAAAAGCTTGTCGTAAAGCATAAGAGTAGCATTCTCGGCATACTTTGCAGAAAGCCAATGGATAGTGCCCTTGATCTTACGCCCGTCTGCAGGATTTCCGTTTCCTGTTTCGAGATCTGCAATCGCGTGGATGACCTTGATAGAGCCATCCTCATTCTTTTCTATCTCACCGCACTTAACAATATAAGCGCCCATGAGTCGCACCTCGGAATCGGGCTTCAGGCGGAAGAACTTCGGAGGAGGAACTTCTGCAAAATCATCCGCGTCAATGTATATTTCTTTTGTGAATTTTACAGGACGTGTTCCCGCGTTTTCAATTGTTGGGTTGTTTGGGAGCTCGAAAATTTCCTCTTTATCCTCGGGATAATTATCAATAACGACCTTTATTGGCTTCTGAATAGCAATACGTCTGTTTGCGGTGCTGTTAAGCTCTTCTCTTATGCAGTGCTCAAGAACACTGTAATCAACGATACTATTCGATTTGGCCACGCCTATACGTGAGCAGAAATCAAGTATAGAAGCGGCAGTATATCCTCTGCGACGAAGACCGCAAAGAGTAGGCATACGGGGGTCATCCCATCCGTCAACAAGCTTGTCCTCGACGAGCGAACGCAGGAAACGCTTGCTCATCACGGTATAAGTCATATTAAGACGGGCAAATTCTATCTGTCTGGGCTTTGACGGAACTGTTACGTTCTGAATAACCCAATCGTAAAGCGGTCTGTGTATCTCGTATTCAAGAGAGCAGAGAGAATGTGTAACTCCTTCAAGAGCATCCTGGATGGGATGCGCAAAGTCGTACATCGGGTAGATGCACCACTTGTTACCCTGACGGTGATGCTCGATATAGCGGATTCTGTAGAGAACAGGGTCACGCATGCAGAAATTGCCGGATGCGAGGTCTATTTTTGCACGGAGAGTGTATTTCCCCTCAGGAAATTCACCGTTTTTCATTCTCTCGAAGAGATCAAGGCTTTCTTCGATCGGTCTGTCTCTGTAGGGAGAGATTGCAGGGTGCGTAAGGTCTCCGCAGTATTTAGGATCTCTGAAATCCTCTGCAGTAAGCTCGCAAACGTATGCAAGGCCCTTCTTTATAAGCTCAACTGCGAGCTCATAGTCCTTTTCAAAATAATCAGAGCCGTAGTAGAAGCGGTCTTCCCAGTCAAATCCAAGCCAATGTATGTCTTCCTTTATTGCATCTACGTATTCTGTGTCCTCCTTGGCGGGATTGGTGTCATCCATACGGAGATTGCAGATACCGTTCCATTTTTTTGCGGTGCCGAAGTCAATTACAAGCGCTTTGCAGTGACCTATATGGAGATATCCGTTAGGCTCGGGAGGGAAGCGGGTATGAACCTTCATCCCGGGATTTGCCGCAAGATCATCCTCGATTATTGCGTCTATAAAATTACTGTTATTTAACTCTTCCATCTTTAACTCCTATAATAGATCAAAGTTTTGAAATCATTGTGTTTATTCTCTCGGCAACCTTGTCTCTGCCAAGCAGATGCATTACCGTATAAAGGTCTGGAGCGTTCATCTTGCCTGTTACAGCTACTCTGATGAACATGCTGACGTCTGCCACGTTACCCTTAAAGGATTCTGGAGAAGTCTTATATTCCTTCATATCTGCCGCATATCCCATGGATGATGCGATAGCCTTTATCTTATCGAACCAGGCGTTCATATCATCGCTCTCGTCATAAGTCTCAAGGAATGATGAGAGAGCTTTTTTGATATCATTCTTATCAAAATTATCGGGATATTCATCGATTATCTCAAAGAATTTATCATAGAAGAATCCCATATAAGCCTTGACCTCACTCCAGATGGCGAAGTCCTTTCTCGGCTTCTTGCCACCGCGTCCGATAGCAAGTATGTCTATTGCCTTTTGTTTGTCGGACTTGAGCTCGTTTGCAAAGTCTGCATCATATTCTTCTGCCCATTCAGCAAGATGCTCATATACCTTTTCTGCGCTCCAATGGCAGATAACGTTCTTTGAAACGTCGTTAAGCTTATTGAAGTCAAAGAGACATCCCGAAGTGCTCATCTTTTTTATGCTGAAAGGGAAGTCGGTATATGCTTTATCGGGGTTTGCTGCATGCCATTCCTCGAAATTAGAGTTGAGGAGCGTCATAACGTACTCCATAACACACTCGGGAGCGTAACCGAGACGCTTATAGTCTTCCATATTAGCGCCCATATCACGCTTAGAAAGCTTCTTTTTAGCCCCGTTCTCGTCAAGGCGCATAAGCTGAGCTATGTGGAGAAATTTAGGAAGCTTGAATCCAAGATATCTGAAAAGCATAAGATGCTTTGCAAGAGAGGGGAGCCATTCTTCGCCTCGTATAACGTGGGTGGTGCCCATAAGATGGTCGTCAACGGCGTGTGCAAAGTGATAGGTAGGAATACCATCACTCTTGAGAAGCACGAAATCCTCATCGTTTTCGGGTATTTCAAGCTTACCCTTAATAAGATCGGTAAATGCAACTCTCTTTTCGGGGTCACCGTCAGCAAGCAGACGAAGAACAAAGGGATTTCCGGCCTTCAAATTCTCCTCTACCTCTTCGATGGTAATATTACGAGCCTTAAGCCTTTCTACTTTTTGCTTTTCAGCGTCCTCGTGCCAGTCTTTGTTCTTTATTTCTGCTTTTTTATCGACCGCGTTAAGTGCTTCAAGCTCGGCCTCGGTTGTAAAGCAGGGATATGCTTTTCCTTCCGAAACAAGCTTCTTTGCGTAGACGTGATATATTTCACCACGCTTACTCTGCTTATAAGGACCGTATATTCCATGGTCACTTACAACACCGTTTTCATCAAGGATAGCACCTTCGTCAAAATTGATGCCGTAATGAGCAAGGGTTTTTATAAGAGCCTCAGCTGCACCCTCTATCTCACGCTTGTCGTCCGTATCCTCGATTCTAAGGAAGAATACACCGCCGCTTTGGTGAGCAAGGCGTTCACCGACGGTAGAGGGGAAGAGACCGCCAAAGTGAACGAATCCCGTCGGACTGGGAGCGAATCTCGTAACCTTTGCGCCCTCCGGAAGATCACGAGCGGGGAAACGCTTTTCCATATCCTCGGGGGTTTCCTTGACATCAGGGAAAAGCAATTCTGCAAGATAATTAAAGTTCATATTTTCGATTCCTTTATAAAGATAATATTATCAGATTTTTTCTCGTAATTCTTTTACATCATTATATTATATCACAATAAATGGCAAATGTCTACAATATTTATAAATTCTTTGATAAAAAATAAAGGCTGCCAACGGCAGCCTTTATAGAATTATTTGAGTTTAGCCTCATCAAAGATGCTGTAACCGAAATAGTCGATTTCGATATTCTTAACACCGGAGATCAGGACAGCTTCCTTTGTAAATACTATCGGGCAAACGGGAAGATCGTTCATAAGAAGAGTTTCTGCCTCGTGAAGGATCGCAGCTCTCTTGGAAACGTTCTTTTCTGCAAAAGCTTTATCGATAAGAGCATTGTATTCCTCGTTTACGTAGCCGGTTATGTTCTTTGCATCCTCATAAGAGTCAACAGTAAATGACATATTGCGTCCCGAATAAGCGGATGCGAAGGGAGCAAGCATAGAGAATGCGTCTATATCAAGTGCGCTCACGTCTGCAATTATAACGTCAAAATTACGATTCTGAAGCACCTGGAGATATGCATCGTCTACAAATTCCTTAGTGGGGATGTTTTCTCCGGGGAGAATAACGTCTGCTTTTCTTGTGCCAAGCTTAGTGATGTTTACCTTAAATCCGAGGGTCTCCCATGAAGCCTTGAGCATTTCTGCTACTGCAACGTTTACGTCATCATCTCTGACTGCAATAGAGAATTCACCGTTAAATGAGCCGAGAGCCTTAGCCGCATCAACGTCGGCAGAGGTTGCAAGAAGATTACCGCCAACCTTTCTGAAGCTCTTTTTAGCATTGTCGGATTCAAAAACTCCTTCAGGGACAAGAGCCGTTGCTGCTTCTGCAAATACGAGCTTCTCTGCAATAGCTTTTCTGTCTATTGCAAGAGAAAGTGCCTTACGGGTGTTTGCATCAGCAAAAATCTCTCTGTCAAGATTGAAGTAGCAAGCGATTGTGGAAAGCGCATTGGTTACCTTTGCCTTGGATGCATATTCACTTCGTTTATCAAGAGCAATATCGCCTACGTAAACTATCTTGCCGGACTTATAATCTGCGAGAATTTCATCTGCACTCTTTGTGTAGTCAACAACTATTCTGTAAGGAGTAACGAACTTTTTAATGCTGTCCTTATCTCTATTACGCATATAGTAGGAGTTTCTCTCAAGCTTAAGAGTTTCTCCGTAAACGACCTCACGAAGGATGAAAGGACCGCTGCAAACCGTGGAAGCGGGACGCTTGGACCAGTCCTCACTGCTATTTACAACAGATTCACGAAGAGGAGCAAGGCAGGGGCTTGCAAGCGTGTAAAGGAAATCTTCAAAATCGATAGGCTGTTCAAAATCTATCTGAAGTGTTGTGTTATCAATAGCGTAAACACCGATATCATCAATGGAGCAGTTACCGTTCTTTGCATCGTATGCATTCTTTATCTCATAGAGAAGAACTGCTGCATCGGAAATGAAGGTGGGCGCAAGAAGACGCTTCCAAGCAAAGAGGAAGTCTTTAGCACTTACAGGGCTACCGTCGGACCAGCTTGTTTGCTTAAGTTTGAATGTAATACGGTATATTTCCTGATCGGGATCGTTTTCTATCTCATACTTTTTGACAAGATCTTTCTGAAGCTTGCCGTTATCATCTACGTAAAAGAGACCGGCAAACATAAGCTCCGCAAGCTGAAGAGCTTCCTTTGAACGGTAAGCGAAAGCGGGGTCGAAATCGTAGACCTCGTTTTCAAGGTACATATGTAGAGTTTCTCCGACAGGTTCATTAGGGTCATAGCCCGAGCAAGAAGCGAGTACCGGAACTACCATAATGATGCAGAGAAGCGTAGCGAATAAGCGTTTAATCATGATTTTGGAAAACCTCCCGTGAATAGAAAAATGTGATCCGCACAAAATATGTGTTACGAGATATTATACCATTAAATTATTACATAATCAAGGATTTGTCAGAAACGGAAAAAATATTTGGCGGATTAAACAAAATACTTGACTCAAAATTAGTGATATTTAACATCAAAAAAGTAAAAAAATACTTGGAGAAATGTAAATGAAGCAATATACGAGAACCGATCTTGCGGTAGAGAAAAAAATATCCGAAAAGGCCAAAAACAAGATTACCCTAAATCGTGAAAAAAGAGTAGGGAATGCTGTTGTTACAGAAATCTCAATATTTGAGAAAAACGGTGAAAAAGAAGGTAAATACGTTACTGTCAGTCGCCCGAGACTATGGAGCGTTGAGGGGGATGAATATGAGAATATTTGCGAACTTTTATCTGATGAAATAAAAGATATGATTTGCAGAGTATCCGGCAAGGTAATGGACGGCAATTTCAGCGTTCTTGTTGCAGGACTTGGTAATTCGGAGATAACGGCTGATGCAATTGGACCGCTGACGGTTAAAAATCTTACGGTTACTCGCCACTTAAGAGACGTTCAGCCGTCTCTTTACTCGGAGCTCGGCAGATGTGAAATATCTGCGCTGGTTCCCGGGGTTCTTGGGCAGACGGGTATAGAAACGGTAGAGCTTATACGTGGAGCAACCGAAAATTCAAAACCCGACATTGTAATAGCGGTCGATGCGCTTGCGGCAAAATCATGTGATCGTCTTGCGTCGGTAGTGCAGTTGTCCGATACAGGTATAAAGCCTGGTTCGGGAATAGGGAATACACGAAAGGCAATTTCACTTGAAACTCTTGGAGTGCCGGTTATTTCTATTGGCGTTCCTACTGTTGTTGATTCCTCCACACTCGTATATGAGGCACTTGAAAAGGCGGGAATAAAAGAAATCGGAAACGAGCTGATAAACGTTCTCGAAAACGGCAGAGGCTTTTTTGTTACTCCGAAGGAAAGCGATATAATATCGAAAAGCATATCCTCTCTTCTTTCTGATGCCATAAGCCGAGCTTTTCTCACGGATGTCTAAGAGAATATATTTTTACTTTGCGGCATATAATCTTATCGGTATTAATGGGGAAGGAGAATAAAATATGGAAGATAAAGATTTCAAAAGGGCGGAAGATATATCGGGATTGCTTTCAGATGGGCCGGAGAGGATCGCTCCTGACATAATTTCAAAAAAATATGTGCGAATAAGACCGTATTTTTTATTGACAATATCGTCAGTATTATTTATTTTTGCGTTTGTATTTGCCGATATCGGTGCAGGACTTGTAAATAAAGAAAACGGAATCGTTCCGTCTTTTCTTGCCTCGGAGGTGCTTGGCGGATATCCCACGGATAATGAACTTACCCTTTCTGAATACCTGGTAAGCAACGTCTTAGGAATAAATAAGCTCAGAGCGGACGAGATAGCCGAGCTTTATGAATATGCGCAGAAGGACGAGCATATAAAAGACAACCCCGCAACTGACACGTCAGAAATTTCCGTAGGAGAAATACCTATAGAGACATCAGATGTCGAATTGCCATCAAAGGACAGTCCCGAAGAAGATAGTAACCTTAAAAAATATCCTATAATATCTATGGATCTCAGTCAAAGAAGCCTGGGGGAGTATTATATAGGAAACGAAACGACCTATAAACCGGATATAAAAGCTCTTCTTGAAAAGGATAGCGCCATTCCGGCTTTTTCGGAAATCAACAGCGCTAACGGTCCTCTTGTTCTTATATTACATACTCACGGAACAGAAAGCTATGCTGAAGACGGTGAGCTTTTCTACGTGGATGACGGCAGGGATATTTCAAGAACCGATGATACAGAGAAAAATGTTGTTGCAATAGGAAAGCTTATGGCGGATATACTTAACGAAAACGGCATAGGAACAGTTCACTGTACAATTATGCACGATAAGGAATCTTATCAGGATTCATACACCCGTGCTGCGGAGACCATAAGACGTTATCTTACAAAATATCCATCGATAAAATATGTATTTGACGTTCATAGAGATGCGATACTTAAATCGGATGGGGCACTTGTTAAGGCAGTTACCGAAATAAACGGAGAATCTGTAGCTCAGGTGATGAGTGTAGTTGGCTCTAATTACAAGGGCGCTGATTTTAAAGACTGGGAAGAGCGTCTTTCGCTCGCATTGAAGCTAAAATCCAAATTATCAGAAAAATATCCATCTCTCAGCCGTCCTGTATATTTAAGAGGTGCAGCATATAATCAGCAATATGCTAAAGGCTCGATGCTTCTCGAAATCGGAAGCAGCGGAAATACTCTTGATGAGGCAAAGTCTGCCGCAAAATTGGTAGCACTTGCACTTGTCGATATCATTAAAGGAAAATAAAAAATTAAAAGAGGAAGTTTTCTTCCTCTTTTGGTTTGAAAGTTATAAAAGGATGATTTTAATGAAAGATTTTAAAACAAGACTAAAAAGCTATAAAAGGGCTAACAGAATAAGACGTGCTGCAGTGCTTATTACATTAATTACTTTTTTAATATCATCAAGCAGGGTTCGTTTAGAAAAAACAATAAATGAAGATAGTGTTTTTTCTTCATTGGTGATTGACGTCGAAATTGGTAAGGATATATTTGAAGGTATATTCACACTCAATGATAAAAATTACAGCTATAATATAAGGAACAGTACCATATATGAGATAGTCAGTGATATCCTGGATTTATACGGGAGATTTATTCCCCGGGGAGTAAACAAAGATTAGTCTTCGCCTCTGAATACAAAACCTACGATGCAAAGCAGGACCAGTCCTATAAGAATGGCGGAAAGAATGCCAAGCACTCCTACCTCTACGAAGTGTACTACCGAGACAAGTCCTACAAGACAGGAAAGGGAAACGACGACCTTGGATACCATTATAACGCTTTCGTTTGAAAGCACTTCTGCTAATATAGACAGAATGGTAAAAAGAAGGCTTCGCATCTCGTTCCAAAGATTTCTCTTTAAAGCATAGCGACGGGGCGTATAATATCTTTTTGTTTCGAATTCATTATTATAAGTTATGTTCATTTTATACCTCTCTTTTCCGAAATCGGAACTGCTGTAACTATATTATAGCACAAAAATTCTATTTGTCAAGAGATTTTTTCCAAAAAACGAAAATATTTTCAAAAAACTCTTTACAAAACGGAAAAGCCGTGTTATAATAAGACCATAAGAGGACCGAAAAAGCAAAAGGAGTGCCAAAAATGGAATATATCGATAGAATTAAAAAAATCAAAAGTCAGAAGAAAATAACCAATGAACAGCTTTCTGAAATGACAGGGATACCGCTTGGGACTCTCAGTAAGATAATGGCAGAGATCAGCGATTCACCAAAGTTTACAAATATTCTTTCTATTTGTGAGGCACTTGGATGCTCGGTGAATTACATCGTTACCGGCGAACCCGATAACGATAATAATTACACTCTTGAAGCCGGCGAGATTCGATTTATAGAAAACTACCGTCGGCTCGATAATCACGGAAGAGAGCTTGTTGCTCTTGTTCTGAATAAGGAGACCGAGCGCATAACAAACGCAAGCTATGGCATCGGCACGGATATAAAGACACATTCTAAATCCGCCCGTGTCCTCACACCTAAAAAAGCTGTTCCTTCGTATATACATTCGTCCACTGTATCGAACGGTCGCAGAAGTATATCTCTTTACGACATGCCTGTTTCTGCAGGACGCGGTGTATACCTTGACAGTGACCTTGCTGAAGAGATAAACATTCCCGATACCGCAAAAACACAAACAGCGGATTACGCACTTCGCATAAGAGGCGACAGTATGGAGCCTAAATACCATAACGGCGATATAATCCTGATTCAGGACTGTGATTCCGTTGAAATAGGAGAGCTTGGAATCTTCCTTCTTGATGGAGAGGGTTACTTTAAGAAATTCGGCGGTGACCGCCTGATATCTCTTAATGATGAATATTCCGATATACTTCTTAAGGATTTCGAAAGTGCAGAGTGCTACGGTAAGGTAGTCGGTAAGCTTAAAAGAAAATAAGAAAAATGACCGCTTCGGCGGTCATTTTTTATTGACTTATCATATTCTTTGTATTATAATGTATAAAGTTGCTTTTGTGAGGTTTGAAAATGTCGATAAAAAATAATTTTAAGCATACGCTTACTGCAAGCTGTATAGGTTACGTAGTTCAGGCGATAGTAATAAATTTTGCTCCGTTGCTTTTCGTTACGTTTAATACGTCGTATGGAATACCGCTCGGCAAAATATCACTTCTTATAACTCTTACCTTTGTTATTCAGCTCCTCGTTGACCTTATTGCTCCGCTATTTATAGATAAAATAGGTTATCGTATAAGCGCATTCGGGGCGCATATCTTTGCTTTTTCAGGGCTGATGATGCTTTCTTTTTTACCTCGTGTGCTTCCGGACCCATACACAGGCGTGCTTATTTCTCTTGTGTTTTCTTCTATTGGCGGAGGACTGATCGAGGTCGTTGTAAGCCCGATAGTTGAAGCATGTCCGCACGACAATAAAAACGGGCATATGAGCCTTCTTCACTCCTTTTACTGTTGGGGGCACGTTATCGTAGTTCTTGCATCTGTGGCGTATTTTGCGGCGTTTGGGATAGAAAATTGGACATATTTATCCGCTTTGCTTTCACTTATTCCGTTGTTTAATGCTTTTTACTATCTTAAAGTTCCGATAATTTCTCTTGACGAGGCTGCAAAAGAGGCTTCGGAGCAAAATTTGACCATTTCCGAGCTTCTTAGAAACAGGCTTTTCTGGCTTATGATGTTACTTATGGTTTGCGCCGGAGCCTGCGAGCTCTCGGTTGCTCAATGGGCGTCAGCTCTTGCTGAAAAGGGACTTAACGTATCGAAAACGGTAGGCGACCTCACAGGTCCTTTGACCTTTGCCGTGCTTATGGGAAGCTCTCGTATCATTTATTACCGTTTCAGCGCTAAGCTTTCGCCCGAAAAATATATGCTCGCTTGTTGTCTTCTTTGTCTATCGAGCTATCTGCTTATATCACTTTCGCCTTTTCCATGGCTTTCACTTCTCGGCTGTGCACTCTGCGGCTGGTCTGTGGGAGTTATGTGGCCGGGAACGTACAGCATAGCTGCAAAGAAGCTTCATGGAGGCACGGCAATGTTTGCTTTTCTTGCACTTGCAGGAGACCTGGGATGCAGTGTTGGTCCTGCCATTGTGGGGCATGTTTCGGAGGCTTACGGAGACGACCTTAAAAAGGGAATTCTTGCTGCTATCGTTTTTTCTGTAATAATGATATTTGGAATGATATTCTGTAATAAAAAATCGTCTTGACTTTTGTCAAGACGATTTTTTTATTTAATAAACATCGCATCTCCGAAGGAGAAGAATCTGTATTTTTCATCGACGGCGCATTTATATGCCCCAAGCATCTTTTCTCTTTCGTAAAAGGCGGAAACGAGCATAAGAAGAGTGCTTTCCGGGAGATGGAAGTTAGTAATGAGTGCGTCCACAGCCTTGAAACGGTAACCGGGGTATATAAATATTCCGGTATCTCCGCTTATCGGGTGAATAATTCCTTCCTCGTCTGCAACGCTTTCAAGTGTTCTGCAGGAGGTCGTTCCGACTGCAATGATTCTACCGCCTGCGGATTTTCTTTCATTTATTATACGTGCGCTTTCCTCAGATACGGAAATATACTCTGCGTGCATTATATGCTCATCTATTCTGTCGGCTTTGACAGGTCTGAACGTTCCGAGTCCGACGTGGAGCATAACCGGAACTATGGCACAACCCTTGTTTTTTATTTTCTCAAGAAGCTCGGGCGTAAAATGAAGACCTGCTGTCGGAGCGGCGGCAGAGCCGTCGTCTTTTGCATATACGGTCTGATATCTGTTTTTATCCTCAAGCCTTTCGGTTATGTAAGGGGGAAGGGGCATGAGTCCTATTTCGTGTAGGATTTCGTATATATTTGAATACTTTTCTCTGTCGTAATCAAAACGTATAAGGCGATTTCCCTCGGTAACGATATCGATTATCTCACCTCTCAGAATTCCGTCGCCAAAAACGAGCTTGCTTCCTATTTTTGCACGTTTTCCCGGTTTGACGAGTGTTTCCCACGTGTCAAGCTCGTGAAGTCTGAGCAAAAGAAGCTCTATTTTAGCGTCCTCTCTACCCTCTGCGTGGCCGTAAAGCCTTGCGGGGATAACCTTTGAATTGTTTATAACGAGTACGTCACCCGGATTTATATAATCCAATATATCAAAGAATTTCTTGTGCTCTATTGTATCGGTCTCTCGGTCTATTACCATAAGACGGGAGCTGTCTCTCTTTTCGAGGGGGTGCTGTGCTATCCTCTCCTCGGGGAGATCGTAGAAAAAATCCTTTGTTTTAAGAGAGGTGGCTTCTTTTTTATTGATAATGATATCTGACATATTATTGCCTTTCACTGAAAAGTAACTCTGAGAGAGCTTTACGCATATAATTTGACTAAAGCTCAGAATCGGAGGTATGTATGAGTAAAAATAAAAAAACATTATTTACCGGAGTGGGAACGGCTCTTATAACACCGTTTTCCGGTGGGGGTATAGACTATGAGGCGCTTGGAGCTCTTATAGATTATCAGATAAGAAATTCGGTGGATGCGCTTATCATAGCAGGTACAACCGGGGAAGCATCTACACTTTGTGAAGATGAATATAAGGAGCTTGTAAGCTTTGCGGTTCGTAAAATAGAGGGAAGAGTACCTGTTATAGCAGGTAGCGGGTGCAACGACACAGCAAAATCATGTAAGCTTACGAATATAGCAAACAATGCGGGCGTCGATGCCTGTCTTGTTGTAACTCCTTATTATAATAAAGCAACGCAAAACGGTTTGCTTGAAAGCTACAAAGAAATAGCGAAAAGCACAAAGCTACCTATAATCGTTTATAACGTTCCGACAAGGACCTGTGTTGATATATCTCTTTCTACATACCGTGAGCTTGCAAAAATAGAGAACGTAGTTGCTGTAAAGGAGGCAAGTCCTGATATAGCCGCTACAGCGGAGCTCATTTTTGAATGCGGTGATAATATTGATATTTACACAGGAAGTGATGATCAGATAATTCCCACTCTCGCTCTTGGCGGAGCAGGCACTATATCGGTTGCATCAAACGTTATTCCGGGTACAGTGGGCGAAATCTGTCGTCTGTATATCGGTGGAAATACGTCGGGAGCAAGAAATTTATTCAAAAAGTATTACCCACTTATGAGAGCAATGTTTTATGAGGTAAATCCTATACCGGTAAAAACCGCACTTTCAATGATGGGTCTTTGCCGTGAAGAGTTCAGACTTCCTCTTTGCCGCATAGGTGATAAAAACAGACTTCTTCTTACAGAAATAATGCGTGATCTCGAGCTATTATAATTATCCCGCAAAAGGATGAAGCTCGCACTCCGAACGCATTTTAGATATTACAGTTCTCGGCTTTTGAGAACGGAATATAGCAGAACCTGAAACGATCACGTTTGCTCCGTTTGAGGATGCAAGCCAAACGTTTTCTTCGGTTATACCACCATCGACCTCAATATTTGTTTTAAGTCCGCGCTTTGTGATCTCACGTCTCAGAGCGCGGCATTTATCAAGAGTTTCGGGAATCATTTTTTGGCCGCCAAAGCCGGGCTCTACCGTCATAACAAGAACCATATCCAGCTTGTCGAGATAAGGGAGAACAGCTTCATATGGAGTCTTCGGAGAAATAGCAAGGCTTACTCTTACGTCGTGCTCTTTTATGTAGTCGATCATTTCTGCCATATTGCCCTCGCTTTCAACGTGTAACGTAATGATATCCGCACCTGCACGAATAAAAGCTTCAAGGTATTTTTCGGGCTGACTTATCATAAGATGCACGTCAAAAAGAAGACGGCTTACCTTTCTTGCTGCGGCAATAACTCCGGGTCCGAAGCTGATATTAGGTACAAAATGTCCGTCCATAACGTCAAGATGCAGATAATCTGCACCTGCGGACTCCATTTTTATTACTTCATCTGCAATATGAGCAAAATCGCAGGAAAGAACTGAAGGGGAAATAAACGTCATATTTAACCTCCTGTTTTTATTGTCGCAATGCGACGAATTTTGTAACTTAAAACCGCATGTTACCATATTATTGTAATGTAAGCGGTAAAATTAGCGGGTGATGCTGTTAAAGGACTATTAAAATCAGGGCAGTGGGGGATCTATATAACAAGCGTTCTCGCATGGAATATCCGGGCTGCCTGCGTGGCAGCCCACCGAAAAAATTATATTTTTTCGATAAGACAAACCGCATGAGAGGCTATGCCCTCGAGATTTCCGGTGAAACCGAGCTTTTCTTCGGTGGTAGCCTTTACACTTACTTGCTCCAAAGAAATATTAAGAGCATTTGCGACGTTTTTTCTCATTTCGTCTATATAAGGCGAGATTTTCGGAGCTTGAGCTATTACTGTGGAATCGATATTTGATATTTTATAGCTGTTTTCTTTAAGGATTCGTGAAACCTCCGATGCAAGGACAAGGCTGTCTGCGCCTTTATATTTATCGTCGCTGTCAGGAAAGTGCTTTCCAATGTCGCCAAGAGCAGCCGCACCGAGTAGAGCATCCATTACAGCGTGGACGAGCACGTCTGCGTCGCTGTGACCGAGTAGACCTGTTTCGTGAGGGATATCGACTCCTCCGAGTATAAGCTTTCTGCCCGTAGTAAGCCTGTGAACGTCATATCCGTGTCCTATTCTGAACATTTTGAGGTCTCCTCCTTGCGATAACGTTCTTCTAATATCTTTTCAGCCTTTTCTATGTCTTCGGGGACTGTTATTTTAATGTTATTTCTGTCACATTCAACGAGCTTTACCTGATATCCTATGCGTTCCGCAAGCATATTATCGTCGGTAGCCTCAAATCCTTCTTTGCGTGCTGTGTACGCAGCGGCACAGTAAAGATTGCGCATAAATATCTGCGGAGTTTGTGCTAGCTTAACGGTGCTTCTGTCCTCGGTCTTTACTACAAAGCCTTTACTGTCAACTATCTTTACTGTATCAAAAACCCCGGTGGATGCACTTGCGGCACCATACTTTATTGCCGCATCAAGCACTTTTTCTATATCCTCGGTGGTGATAAGACACCTTGCGGCATCATGCACTGCAACGAAATCAGCCTTTGGTGAGGTAGCATCAAAACCGCAGAGAGCAGACTCTTGCCTTGTATTTCCGCCTTCAACTGTGCGGACAAGCTTTGTTATTCCGTATTTTTCTGCAAATT
>SVSF01000146.1 GCA_015064425.1 Oscillospiraceae bacterium
TGTTAAGGTCTCCCATAACGTCACCGACCAAAGAATCGGGAATCGTTATATCCATATCTCCTACAGGCTCAAGTATTACAGGAGCTGCCTGCTCAAGGCACTTCTTATAAGCAATACTTGCTGCCGTCTTAAAAGATATTTCATCCGAGTCAACGTCATGATAAGATCCGTCATAAAGATCTGCCGCAAGTCCTACGAGCGGGAATCCCGCAACTCCCTTAGCCATTGCGTCCTGAAGTCCCTTTTCAACAGCGGGATAGAAGTTCTTGGGAACTGTTCCACCAACTACCGAAACACTGAACTCAAGTCCTTCACTCTCTGCGGGTGCAAATCTTATCTTAACATGTCCGTACTGACCAGAACCACCATTCTGCTTTTTGTGCTTACCTTCAACGTCAACTCTCTTGGTTATCTTCTCGCGGTAAGCCATCTTGGGAACGTCAAAATTCACGTTCACTCCAAATCTGTTCTTAAGCTTTGCCGAAAGGACCGCAAGATGCATATCGCCAAGTCCCGATACAAGCATCTGCTTTGTTTCGGGATTGTTTTCATATTTAAGTGTAAGATCCTCTTCAAGCATCTTTGCGATCGCCTGAGATATCTTTCCTTCATCCTTAGCGGAAGCAGGTGCCATAGCCCTAGTGTAATAAGGGGTAGGATACGTTATAGGCGCGTATCTGAACTCCTTGTTCCATGTGAGGGTATCGTTTGTATTGGTACTTGTAAGCTTTGCGACCATACCGATGTCACCGCACGCAAGCTCATCGACCTCTATCTGCTTTTTGCCGTTCATTATGTAGATATGAGCAAGCTTTTCACTATCTCCCGTAGTATTGTTTTTCATAAGAAGATCGCGCTTTACCGTACCGCTCATTACCTTAAAATAAGACATTTTTCCAACGAATGGGTCCGCAACGGTCTTAAATACAAAGAGCGCAGGCTCTCCCTCGGGAGTTATCTCAACTGTATCTCCGCCAGCAAGCATCTCTACCTTCTTTGCGGTATGTCTTGGGAAGGACTCGGTTATCTTATCAAGCATAGTCCATACTCCCCAGAGCTTTGTCGCAGCACCGCAGAATACGGGAACGATATCGCCGTGAATTATTCCCTCATGGACAGCGTTTATGGCTTCCATATGAGTAATATCCTCACCGCCGAAATACTTTTCCATAAGATCTTCATTTGTACTTGCGACAGCCTCCATAAGCATATCACGATACTTAGCTACAGCCTCCATCGACTCAGCGGGAATAAGCTCAACGCTGTGACGTCCGTTATTATCGAAAACGTGAGCGCTCTGGTCAATAAGATCTATACAGCCGGTAACCACTCCGTCTTTTACCATAGGTATCGTAAGAGGACAGATATGTTTACCGAAGGTAACATGAAGATCATCGAGAACGCGAGCGAAACGCGCGTCATTGTCATCAAATTTGTTTATAAAGAATGCCTTAGGAAGTCCTGCGTCTGTAGCATAATTCCATGCAAGTTCGGTTCCTATCTCGATTCCCGCCTTACCGTCAACGACGATCACAGCGCTGTCAGCAACGCGCAAGCCCTGCTGTGCTTCGCCCACGAAATCAAGATATCCGGGAGCATCTATTATGTTTATCTTGCAGTCTTTCCATGTGGTGTTCATAAGAGAAGCGGACAATGAAAATCCTCTCTTAGTCTCCTCAGCATCATAGTCGGATATAGTATTTCCGTCTTCTACCTTACCGAGTCTATCGCTTCCTCCCGTAATATATATCATTGCCTCTGCAAGCGAAGTCTTTCCGCATCCTCCGTGTCCGAGAAGTACAATGTTTCTGATTTGTTTAGTGTCTACAACAGCCATTGGCTTTTCCTCCTTCTTTCGCATCCGCGAAAATTAAAATGGTTATCAAATTATCCAAAATATCTTGAATAAAACTGATTATATTGGTTCTTTTGACCAAATCTTTCTTCTATTATACAACACTACATAAATTTTTTCAATAGTTTTTCTCATTTTTTCGCTAAATGAAATATAGAAATATCTTCTCGTTTTTTGGTGATTTTTTACAATAAAAGGGCGAAACTTGAAAAAATTCAAATCTCGCCCTAGTATTTGCTTAAAATATTTTAAATAGTCTATATGCGTTTTCTTTTGTAAGCTCAGCCACGCTCTGAATAGTGCAACCTCGGGCATCAGCAAGAGCCTGTGCCGTATACAAAAGCCGACCCGAATGGTTTATCTTTCCTCTGAACGGGTGTGGCGCGAGGTACGGTGCGTCTGTTTCTATCAATATCTTATCATCGGGAACTATCTTGGCAACGTCTTTTATTTTACTTGCATTTTTAAATGACACAACTCCTGAAAAAGATATATACCATCCTCGTTTTACAAGCTCTCTCGCCATCTCGGCACTCCCGCTATAACTATGAAATACTCCCTTGACGTTAGGATATTTAAGTACCGTCTCAAAGCAATCTCCGTGCGCTTCCCTATCGTGGATTATAACGGGGATATCAAGCTCTTGCGCAAGCTCCATCTGCCTCTCAAAGCATGTTTTTTGCTTTTCCTTATCATAAGGCTCCCAATAATAATCAAGCCCTATCTCCCCAATGGCTACTATTTTGTTTTCTTTTCTTGCTATAGCATCGCAAACAAGCCCTCGAAGATCTTCCATCTGCTCATCAAGAGTAAGCTCGCTGTGCGCCATATCCTCCGGGTGTATCCCAACAGCCACGTACATTTTCTGAAAGTGTTTTGCTTGCTCTATGGCTATCCTATTGGTCTTCTCGTTAGTTCCCACATTTATAACGCCCAAAAGTCCCTCAGAAAAAAGAACTTGCAGGAGCGCTTCAGCGCCCTGCTCGTTCTCTTCACTATAAAATCTTTCATCGTAATAATGCGCGTGGGAATCAAAAAATCCTAAGCTCGCATCCATTATCTTATACGCTCTCCCAACGGTGTATCATCCGAAAGGAATACCACTCTTACCTGATCCTCACCGCTTGCAAGTATCATACCCTGCGAATCTATACCGCAAAGCTTTGCGGGCTTAAGATTTGCGACAACGATGACCTTCTTACCAATAAGATCATCGGGAGAATAGAATTTAGCTATACCCGAAACTACCTGACGCTTTTCATATCCAAGATCAAGCTGCAAACACAAAAGCTTTTTAGCCTTGGGAACTCTCTCGCACGCAATAACCTTTGCGCTTCTGAGTTCTACCCCCATAAAGTCCTCTATTCCTATCGGATCACGTGGCTCTGGTTTTTCAGGTGTTGCATTTGCCGCCTCAGCAGCAGCTCTCT
>SVSF01000147.1 GCA_015064425.1 Oscillospiraceae bacterium
TTCTTTCGGCTTCTATTTTTTTATATCTGTATTTTGAGATACCTGCAGCTTCCTCGAATATAGTTCTTCTTTCCTCGGATTTTTGAGAAAGAACGTTTGCTATATTACCCTGGCTGATAATGGAATAGCCGTTTTTTCCGATGCCGGTATTGAAAAAGAGCTCGGTTATGTCTTTGAGTCTTACGTTTTTTCTGTTTATCAGATATTCGCTTTCTCCTGAGCGGTGATATCTTCTTGTAACGGTGATTTCAGAATAATCGGAATCTATTCTGTTATTCGGATCCGTGTTGTCAAAGGTAAGTGAAACTTCCGCGAAGCTCATAGGATTACGATTGCTAGTTCCTCCGAAAATAACATCTTCCATTTTCGTTCCGCGAATGTTTTTTGAGGACATTTCACCCAGTACCCAACGGACAGCGTCGGAAATATTCGATTTACCGCTTCCGTTCGGACCTACGACAATAGTAACGCCGTGATCAAATTTTATAACGGTCCTGTCGGCAAAGGATTTAAACCCTTGCATTTCAAGTGATTTAAGACGCACTTGTTGTATCCTCCAAATGTATTTTAGTTGATCGCAATATTAATATTATACCCTAATATGTCAGATTTTTCAATTACTTTTAGCGATTTGAGAGAGTATGCTGAGATAATATTTTTCTTTGTGGTGGCTTTATGGCCTACTATTTTTGATGTACAGCCTTCGGAAGCAAATACAATAAGCTCTTTTCCCTCAAGATCTCCTTTTGTGAAGGCTGAAAGCTTTTCGCAGATAAGCCTCTCATACACACGGCTTATAGCATACTCACCTATGGCTTCATCATATCCGTCACAATACAGATCCCGCTCTGTACTGAGATTGTCCTGGGCGCAGAGACCTATGCGTATAACGGGGACATCAGCTTTTATAAACTCATAAAGCACGTCAGCGGTTCTTGTTACCGCATCATCTTTACTTAACGGGCAGTAGTCGTTTCTTTGAGTCATATCGGCAAGCTCTGTCTCTTTAAGAACGACGGTAGGATATATTCTTGCACTGTCTGCCCCCATCTCTATGACTTTTTTTGCCGTGTTGATTTCGTCGTTCGGCGTAGAGGCGGGAAGACCTATCATCATTTGTGCGGTAAGCGAAAATCCGTATTTCTTTATAAGTGAAAAGGCTTTTTCGGTATGAACGGAACTGTGTCCTCTTTTGCAGGCGGAAAGGACTCGGTCGCTCATGCTCTGTACCCCGAGTTCAATATTTTTTACACTGTATGATATGAGAATATCCAATATTTCCCGGGAAATATAGTCCGGCCTTGTTGACAGCCTAATAGAGGATACATGACCCCGCTCCACGTAGCCTTGTGCAAGTTCGAGAAGAGATATCATTTCGTCTCTGCCTATACCCGTAAAGCTTCCTCCGAAAAATGCTACTTGTGATTCTACCTGCTGTCCGTTTGCACGTAAAGCTTCGACGGTTGCAACATATGATGCTATTTCTTTTTCTGCTTTTTTAATGTCAAATGAGGTTTTTCCTGATATCTTTTTTTGATTGCAGAATACACAGTCGTTTGGGCATCCCAGATGCGGTATAAATATGGGAATATTTATATGTCTTTTTATTGCTTTGCTCATGCTTCAGCTCCGAAAAGAATAAGGGCTTCTTTGGCAGCCATTTGTTCGGCTTCCTGTTTCGAAAAGCCTTTACCTTCTCCGATAACGTTGCTGTTAAGACGTGCTTCAACTGTAAAAAATCTGTTGTGCGCGGGACCGCTTTCGTCGGTCACTACGTATTCGAGGAGCTCTCCGTGCTCCTGCTGGATTATCTGCTGAAGCAGGGTCTTGTAGTCTTTAAGATGTCCCGTTCTTACGGTGTTTTCAATATCCTGCTTTATGTATGGCATAAGAAAATCATTTACGTGTCTGATTCCTCCGTCAAGATACATAGCCGCAAGAAGAGCTTCGAATGCATCGGCAAGTATGGAAGCTCTGTTTCTTCCGTTACTCATTTCTTCGCCGTGTCCAAGTCTCAGATAGTCGCCGAGAGATATGTCAAGGGCAAATCCGTAAAGCGTTTTTTCACATACGGCTTTTGCACGTATTCTTGAAAGATCCCCCTCGGGTAATTCGGGGAAATGTTTATAGAGGTATCTGCTTGTAATTATCGAAAGAACGGAGTCTCCAAGGAATTCCAGTCTTTCGTTACTTTCCGCAACCAGTCCTTTTGTTTTGCTTTCGTTTGAAAATGATGAGTGTGTGAGTGCAGTGAGCAGAAGTTGCTTATCGTTGAATCTGTATTTGATTGCTGATTCAAGCTCTTTGCAATCTCTGGGTAAGCCTTTGGTACTCATTTTAATCTTCCTCTTTGTTTTCCTTTTTTTCTGATGGTTCTATAGCGTTTATAGCCTTTGCTATCTCAAGCGTGATTCCTGAATTTACGCAGAACATGGCTTGTTTTACGGCGTGCTTAATGGCGGTGGAATCCGAGCTTCCGTGAGCTTTTATGACAGGTTTCGTCAGTCCGAGCAATGGAGCTCCGCCTCTTTCAGAAGGATCAAACTGCTTCTTCAGATCCTTCATTCCGCTTCCTAGAGCAAGAGCCGACGCTTTTGTTACAATGTTTTTTGTGAGTATATTTTTTACTTTTTTCATAGTGTAAAGCAATATACCCTCTGTGTATTTTAATACGATATTTCCCGTAAAGCCATCAGCGAGAAGAACGTCGCATCCTCCGTACGGTATATCTCTTCCTTCGATATTTCCGACAAAGTTTATATCTTTATCGTTTGAGAGGAACTCGTATGTATTTATCTGCAGTTCCTTACCTTTGGTCTTTTCAGCACCTATATTGAGAAGTCCTACACGAGGTCTTTCTACCCCGAGTATCTTTTCCATATATATGGAACCCATTTTTGCAAATTGTTGAAAAACTTCGGGACTTACGTCGATATTTGCGCCTGAATCAAGGAGAATTATAGGAGTGTCAAAGGGAATAAGGGTTCCGATAGCAGATTTTTTTATGCCCTTAATACGCCTTACGATAAGAGTGGATCCGGTATGGAGAGCGCCTGTATTTCCTGCGCTGACAAAAGCGTCTCCATCTCCGTTATGGAGCATTCTGAGACCTATGCTCATAGACGAGTCCTTTTTTTCTCTGACGACCGAAAGAGCGTTGTCTTCCATC
>SVSF01000148.1 GCA_015064425.1 Oscillospiraceae bacterium
TACTCTCGGATTCAGGGGAGAGGCTATGGCAGCCATCTCATCCGTTTCAAAAATGCGGATCATGACCAAAGAAAAGGGAGAGATGACGGGAAGCCTTGTTTGCTGCGAGGGCGGCGAGATCACCGAAACAAGAGAAACGGGATGTGCGGAAGGAACGACCGTTATTGTCGAAGAGCTTTTCTATAATGTTCCCGCCAGAAGAAAATTTTTAAAGAAAGATTACAGCGAAGGCATGGCCGTTGCCTCAATGGTAGAAAAAATAGCCATGTCGGAGCCTGATATTGCCATAAAATTTATCTCGGATGGGATAACCAAATTCAGTACTACGGGAAACGGAAAGCTTTCGGACGTTGTATACAGAATTTACGGTAAAGATTTTACCAAAAAACTTATTCCCGTATTAAACGAAACCGAAAATATCATAGTCAGCGGATATATAAGTAACCCGGATTTTGTAAGAGCAAATAGAAACTTTCAGAACTTCTATATCAACGGAAGATATTTCAAGAGTAAGACCGTTATTGCTGCTTTTGAGCAGGCATATGACTCATATATCCCTTCGGATAAGTTTCCCTCTTGTGTACTATTTATAAACATACATCCCTCATTCGTAGACGTAAACGTGCACCCGTCAAAGCTTGAAGTAAAATTTTCAAATGAACAGGCCGTCTTTGATTCTGTGTACTGTGCCATCAGAAATACGCTGAGTGAAAAGCTTTTACGCCCTGAACTTGATCTTAAAGAAGATCCGCTGAAGCTTACTGCCGATTATTTAAAGATAGCAGAACCGTTTCTTGAAATAAAAGATACAAAGAGAGAGCCTGCGGAAAAGGCAGATGTTAAGAACATCTATACGGAAAAGGCTCCCGAACTCATAAAACGCGAGACGGAAGCAAAGATCGATGACAAGAGCTATTTCAAGGCTGCATTTGAGCCTGAGATCGAGAAAATATCTTTGGTGGGCTTGGATGAAGATAAAGACGGATTCCGTGTTTCCATCCCCGGTATTTCATCGCCAAATGCCTACGAAACACTTTTTGATACGGTTAATGCAAATACGAAAAAGACCGATCTTTCCCCAAAAAATGAAGATCCCGACGAGGATATAAAAGCCGACACCACAAACGAAGAAAAAGAAATTCCCGAATACAAAATAATCGGTGAAGCCTTTGACTCTTACGTGTTTTTGGAGCTTAAAGACAAACTTATAGTTATTGATAAGCATGCCGCTCACGAGCGCATAATATTTGAGGATATGAAAAAGAACCTTAAAAAGAGCAAGACATACGGTCAGGTGCTCCTGGTTCCTACAGTAGTAAAGCTTTCGGGAGAAGAGTATGCCTCTGCCTCTGAGTTCAGAAAAGATATTGAAAAAATAGGTTTTGCATATTTCCTTAATGAAGCGGAGAGAAGTGCGGAGATATCCGAGATCCCGTATGGTATGGATCCCGAGATAGCATCAACGGTATTCACGGATATATCCGAAAAACTTTCCTCGGCTATGGGAAGCGCAGTTCTTGAAAGGGATATCCTTTTCGAAAAGGCTCTTTACCAGGCATCTTGCAAAGCGGCTATCAAAGCCGGAATACAGTATGATAAAGAACATATCAAGTGGATATGCGACAAATTACTCATACTGCCTAACATAAAGTTCTGTCCTCACGGAAGACCCGTAGCTTTTGAAATGAGCAGAGGCGACCTTGAGCACAAATTTAAAAGAACTTAAGAGTTTAACGGAGAAAAACATGTCATTCAAAGTATTAAAAACCAACGGTAAAGCAAGACGCGGTCATATGGAGACCGTGCACGGAAATATAGAGACTCCCGTTTTTATGAACGTGGGCACGAGCGCAGCTATTAAAGGCGGAGTCGGAACGGCTGATCTGTACGATCTCAACTGTCAAGTAGAGCTTTCCAACACCTACCACCTGCATATTCGCCCCGGAGATGCTCTCATAAAGAAAATGGGAGGTATACACAAGTTCTTTAACTGGGACAGACCCGTCCTCACAGATAGCGGAGGATTTCAAGTATTCTCTCTTGCAAAGCTACGCAGAATAAAGGAAGAAGGCGTATATTTCCAATCCCATATGGATGGTGCGAGAATATTTATGGGTCCCGAAGAAAGTATGCAGATACAGTCCAACATTGCCTCAACCATAGCTATGGCATTCGATGAATGTGTTGAAAATCCCGCAAGCTACGACTATGCAAAAAAGTCCTGCGAACGTACCTACAGATGGCTTCTTCGATGCAAGGCTGAAATGGACAGGCTTAACTCCCTTCCCGATACCATCAACAAAAATCAGTTGCTTTTCGGCATAAACCAAGGCAGCACATACGAAGACCTCAGAATCGAGCATATGAAAAAAATCGCAGAGCTTGATCTCGACGGATATGCTATCGGTGGACTTGCAGTAGGTGAAAGTGCTGATGAGATGTATCGTATAATCGATGCCGTTGAGCCCTATATGCCTGAAGAAAAACCCCGTTATCTTATGGGAGTCGGAACCCCCGTCAATATTCTCGAGGCAGTTCACAGGGGGGTAGATTTCTTCGATTGCGTAATGCCCAGCAGAAACGCACGGCACGGCAACCTCTTTACATGGGAAGGCAAACTCAATATAAATAATGAGAAATTCTATGAAGATGCAGGTCCCATATCACCTACCTGTAACTGTCCCGTATGCAAAACCTACTCCAGAGCGTATATTAGACATCTTTTTAAAGCAAGAGAACTTCTCGGAATGCGGCTCTGCGTTATGCATAATCTCTACTTCTATAACGAGCTTATGCAGAAAATAAGAGATGCAATAGACAGAGATTACTTTGAGTCCTTCTACCAGAAATACAGAATAATACTCGATCAGAGACTATAAAAAAAGACTGCAAAGGGGTACCTTACATAAAGCAGGTTTTACTTGCCGAAAAACAAAAAGGAGTACGGACGATTGTTCGTACTCCTTTTCACACGCCTTGCTGTATGGTATGGTGTGTTACACTTTTTAGGTGTACTGTCGGGCACTAAAATAGCCTTCCTCCGGGAGGAAGGTGGCACGCGGCAGGGGTTCCCCGAAGCGAATGAAATGAGCTTTGGGGGTTCGCTGCGTAGCGTGACGGAAGGAGCCCGCGCGACTTTGGATTTGTACTGATTAT
>SVSF01000149.1 GCA_015064425.1 Oscillospiraceae bacterium
AGGCTTCAATCCCGATATGATGCACGCAGAGAGAGTAAACGGTTACGATCCTCTCGCAGTTATCGACGCTGTTTCCAGAAAGAAGCAGCTCCTTCTCGAAGGTAAGGGTCCCGCACTTCTCGACGTTGTTACATACCGAGTTTCCGGTCACTCTCCTTCCGACTCTTCCACATACAGAACTCCCGAAGAGATCGAACTTTGGAAGCAGAACGATCCTATTGCAGCGTTTAAGACAAAGCTCGTTCTCGGCAACGTTGCAAAGACAGAAGAGTTTGATGCTATAGACGAAGATCTTATCAAGCTTATGACAGAAGTTATCACAGTTGCTATCAACGATGATATTTCTCCCAGAATGGATATGGATAAGAATCCTGACGCCATTTCCTCTATTATGTTCTCTAACCTCGACGTACCCAGCCTTGATACAACAAGAGAGCCCGAAATGCTCCTTCCCAAGGAAGAGTGCCCCAGAGTTAAGGAGATCGCAGGCAAGATCCGCAAGGCAGTTGACGATAACGGCAAGCCCGTTTCCAAGGTTAAGATGTACAACGTACGTGACGCTCTTGCTGAGCCTATCATTGACAAGTTCTACACTGACCCCACACTTATCGCATACGGCGAAGACAACCGTGACTGGGGCGGAGCGTTTGCGGTATACAAGAAGATGACAGAAGCTATTCCTTATCACCGCTTCTTTAACTCTCCCATTTCCGAATCCGCTATCGTAGGCTCCGCAGTAGGCTACGCAATGTGCGGAGGCCGTGTTATCGTAGAGCTTATGTACGCTGACTTTATCGGTTGTGCAGGCGACGAAATATTCAACCAGATGGCTAAGTGGCAGTCTATGTCCGCAGGTATCCTCAAGATGCCTATTATCCTCCGTGTTTCTGTTGGTTCTAAGTACGGTGCACAGCACTCTCAGGACTGGACAGCTATTACAGCTCACATCCCCGGACTTAAGGTAGTATTCCCCTCCACGCCTTACGATGCTAAGGGTCTTATGGAGGAAGCTATCAACGGTACAGACCCTGTTGTATTCTTTGAATCTCAGAGAATTTATGACAAGGGTGAAGAGTTCCACGAAGGCGGCGTTCCGGCAGAGCCTTACAGAGTACGTATGGGCGATCCCGACATTAAGCGCGAAGGTAAGGACGTAACCATTCTTACTATCGGTGCAGTTCTTTACAGAGCTCTCGAAGCTGCAAAGACTCTCGAAGAAAAGTACGGTATTTCCGCAGAAGTTATCGACTCCCGCTCCATCGTTCCCTTTGATTACACAAAGGTTATCGAGTCTGTTAAGAAGACCGGTAAGATCGTTATCGTAGGTGATGCTTGCGAAAGAGGATCTATCATGAAGGATATGGCTGCTAACATCACAGAGATGGCATTCGATTACCTCGACGCACCTCCTGTAGCACTCGGATCTCGCAACTGGATCACACCTGCATTTGAGCTTGAAAAGTACTTCTTCCCGCAGGCTGATACCATTATCGACGTTATCTCCGAAAAGCTTTGCCCGATTCCCGGACACGTTGCAACTCACAACGTTAGCGACGTTGAAAAGATCGAAAGAAGCAAGAAGGGTCTTTAATATCAATTAAAAACTGTAAAGGGCGTCTTCTGTAAGGGAGACGCCCTTGTTTCGCTTTTTTACTTTAATATGTTAATGTTGCACTTTACTTTTTGGAGGATTTATATTATAATTGATATACAATATCTGAAAGGAATTGAAGTAATGGCTAAAAAAATAAATGACGAACGTATAGACCGACTTTTTTCGGCGATCTTGTGCCTTGAGACTTTAGAGGAATGCTATGACTTTTTCGGAGACCTTTGTACGGTTCCCGAGCTTGCCGAAATGTCAAGACGTCTTGAAGCGGCTACACTTTTGAGAAACGGAGTCATATATACCGAGATAGCAGAGCGAACAGGTCTCAGTACCGCAACTATCAGCCGCGTTAACAGATGCCTCAAGTATGGAAATGACGGATACGGTATAGTTCTTGACAGATTGGATAAGAAAAAGTGAGAAACGATCAGTATTCGGCACTGGCTGAATTTTATGATGAGCTCAACAGTGAGGTCCCTTACGGTGAGTGGGCGGAATTTCTTCACGGTCTGATAAAAAGATATGGAAGAGAAGATATTTCTCTTGTGCTTGATCTTGCTTGCGGAACGGGCATTATAACGCGGAAATTAGCCTCTTTGGGATATGATATGACAGGAGTCGACCTGTCGACGGAAATGCTCGATATTGCAAGGGGAGAGGCGGAAAAAGAAGGGCAGGATATTCTTTGGCTCTGCCAGGATATGAGGGGATTTGAACTTTACGGTACTGTGGGAGCCGTAGTATGTTGCCTTGATAGCATTAATTATCTTTTGGGTACCGCCGATCTTAAAAAATGCTTTTCCCTCGTACACAACTATCTCGATCCTGACGGAATATTCATATTCGATGTGAACACCGCATATAAATTTAGAGAAATATATTCTGACAACAGCTTTATTCTTGAGACGGACAGAGTTTATTGCGGATGGCAGAATCATTTTGATCCCAAAAGGGGAATATGCGATTTTTGGCTTACAATGTTTTCTGAGGATGCTGATGGGAGATATATACGTACAGAGGAGCATCAGAGAGAACGCTATTATAGCGAACGTACTCTTAAGAAACTTTTGAAGGAAACTGGATTTGAGCTTTTGGCGGTCGGTTCCGATTTTGATATGAACCCTCTGAAGGAGGATTCCGAAAGAGCTTTTTACGTGGCAAAATCACTGAAATAGAGCAAAAAAACGGAGCTTTTTTTTACCCGAAAAAAAGTTTAAAAAGTTTGAAAAAAACTGTTGACAAACCATATTCACTATGATATAATAAGTACCGTCGCAGGAAATCCGAGCAAAAGCTTGGGTAAGCGACGGCCATTATGTGGGAGCATAGCTCAGCTGGGAGAGCATCTGCCTTACAAGCAGAGGGTCATAGGTTCGAGCCCTATTGTTCCCACCATGTATGGCCTGGTAGTTCAGTTGGTTAGAACGCTAGCCTGTCACGCTAGAGGTCAGGGGTTCGAGTCCCCTTCAGGTCGCCATAAAAGCTATGTATGGTCAGTCTTGTGCTGACCATATATGGTCTATAAGCCT
>SVSF01000016.1 GCA_015064425.1 Oscillospiraceae bacterium
GCCGGCATCACCGTATCTTCAAGAGAAAGCGCCGAATTCAGAAACGGTATTATCAAAATAGCTGCGACAAAGGTATCAGCGGGGGTATCCACGGGAATAGGGGACCATGAAGAAAAATACGGCGGAAAATGTGACGGGGAAAACAAAGGGGACGAGCAATTTGAAATAGATGACGGGAGGAGTCTCGGGGAGATGTATAAGGACATAAGCGACAGAGGGCTTCAGCCCGTACTGAATGACTATCTGTATGTGTGAGGTAAAATATGAAAATAACAGACACAAGGCTTTATTTTATAACTGACAGCACAGCGTACACGGAAGATGAATTTTTGTATAGGGTCGAGCGGGCGCTGATGGGTGGAGTGAGTCTGGTACAACTGAGAGAAAAGGAAAAGAGCACGAGAGAATATATGGATCTTGCATTTAAGGTACACAAAATATCCGAAAGATATTCTGTTCCTCTTTTGATCGACGACCGTGTAGACGTGGCACTTGCTGTAGATGCCGAGGGAGTGCATTTGGGCCAGACTGATATGCCTGTTTCTGTTGCTCGCAAGCTTATAGGGGACCGCAAGATCATAGGAGCGACCTCAAAGACTGTAGAGCAGGCGGTTCTTGCATACGCTGAAGGTGCAGATTATCTCGGAGTCGGTGCCATATTTCCTACGACCACTAAAGTAAAGACGGTTATCACGTCTGTTGAGACACTTAAAGATATATGCGACTCAGTTCCTATTCCCGTAAATGCTATCGGAGGTCTTAATAAGAATAACATAGAGATACTAAAATCTGTTCCGATATCGGGGATATGCGCAGTGTCTGCAATAATGAAGGCTGAGGATCCGTACACTGCGGTAAAAGAACTTTTAATGAAGGAAGAGGAACTTGGCATATGGTAAAGGGTGCGATATTTGACCTTGACGGCACTCTTTTTGATTCTATGGGTATTTGGGAAGATGCGGGAGAAAAATATCTTTCCTCCTTGGGATACAAGGCAAAAGAGGGTCTTGGACTTGCGATTAAAGATATGAATATTGATCAGGCTGCCGCTTATCTAAAAAAAGAGTATATTCTTTCAGAAGATATTTCTTATGTAATTGAAGGAATAAATAAAACAGTACGTGAAGGCAAGGTCAGACTTAAAAACGGCGCAAAGGAACTTTTAATTCGTTTTGAAAACAAAAACATAAAAATGTGTATAGCTACCTCCAATTCCCGTGTTACTGCGGAAAGATATTTGGAGGAACATGGGATAAAGGACTTTTTTTTCGGAATATTGTGCTGTGATGAGCTTAAGTGCACAAAAAGAAATGCATTTGTTTATGAAAAAGCTTTAGATATTTTGGGGACCGAAAGAAAAGAAACATTGGTGTTCGAGGATGCTTTCTGTTGCATAAAAGCGGCAAAGGAGGGCGGCTTTAAAGTGGCTGCGGTATATGACTTATATGAGGAAAAGCAGGAAGAAATAAAGGCTTTGGCAGATGTTTATATGAAGGACTTTGAAAATGTCAAAGAACTTTGGGAATTTATAGAAAGGTAAGAAAAATGAAAACTGTTTTGACTATAGCGGGAAGCGACTCATCCGGCGGAGCGGGAATACAAGCGGATATAAAGACTATTACTTTAAACGGAGCGTTTGCCATGAGCGCCATAACAGCTATGACTGCTCAAAATACGATGGGCGTGAGAAGCATATACGAATCCTCTCCGAATTTTTTGAAGGACCAGATAGATGCGGTGTTTGAGGATATTTTTCCGGATTCCGTGAAGGTAGGAATGGTATCTTCCGAAAAGCTTATAAACGTGATAGCAGAACGTCTTGAGTTTTTCAGCGCAGCAAATATTGTTGTGGATCCCGTAATGGTATCTACCTGCGGATCAAAACTTATTGATGCCGATGCTCTCTGTACCTTAAAAGAAAGGCTGTTTCCCATATCCTCACTTATCACTCCGAATATTTCGGAGGCAGAAGTGCTTTTAGGAAATAAGATATTGAATGAAAACGATATGGTGTCAGCGGCAAGAGCTATCGGCGGAAGATACCGTTGTTCCGTTCTGCTCAAGGGTGGACACGGAAAAAAAGATGCTAACGATCTGCTTTATCACGAAGGAGAGATACACCTGTTTGAAGGAAAGAAAATACATAATCCCAATACGCACGGAACAGGCTGTACGCTTTCTTCGGCCATAGCCACCAACCTTGCAAAAGGTTTCGATATATATGAATCCGTGAAAAGGGGAAAAGAATATGTTTCAGGTGCCATCTCAGCTATGCTTGATCTCGGTAAGGGTTCGGGTCCTATGGATCACGGATTTTATCTTAAATCTGTTTTTACAGAAGAAAAGGAAGGCTAAAGGATGAGAGAATATACTACACAGATGGATGCGGCGAAAAAAGGGATAATTACTCCTGAAATGTTGAGGGTCGCGGAAAAAGAATACAGAGAACCGAAAGAAATATGTGCACTTGTAGCTCAAGGTAAAATAGCTATATGTGCTAACAGACTTCATAAATGTATAGATCCGGTAGGAGTCGGGTCTATGCTAAGGACAAAAATAAACGTTAACCTTGGAGTATCGAGAGATCTTAACGATCTGCAAGAAGAAATGCAAAAGGTCAGAACGGCGATCGATCTGGGAGCGGATGCTATTATGGATCTGTCATCACACGGAGATACACAGTTTTTCAGAAGGAAACTCAGCTCAGAGTGCCCCGTGATGATAGGTACCGTGCCTGTATATGACAGCGTTATTCATTATAAGAGAGATCTGGCAAGTCTCAGCGCAAAAGATCTTATAGACGTTGTAAGACTTCATGCGGAAGACGGGGTGGATTTTGTAACTCTTCACTGCGGAATTACCCGCAAGACTATAGAGCAGATAAAAAAGCACAAAAGGAAGATGAATATAGTTTCAAGAGGAGGCTCTCTTATATTTGCATGGATGTGCATGACGGGAGAGGAGAATCCATTTTACGAATATTTTGATGATATACTTGACATATGCCGTGAATATGACGTTACTATATCTTTGGGTGATGCGTGCCGTCCGGGCTGTCTTGCCGACGGAAGCGACGTATGTCAGATAGAGGAGCTTGTACGGTTGGGAGAACTTGCCAAGAGGGCATGGGATAAAGATGTGCAGGTAATGATCGAGGGGCCGGGGCATATGCCTATGGATCAGATAGAAGCAAATATGAAGTTACAGCAGACTGTATGTCTCGGAGCTCCTTTTTACGTTTTGGGACCGATAGTTACAGACATAGCACCGGGATATGACCATATTACATCTGCTATAGGCGGTGCTGTTGCTGCGGCAAGCGGAGCTGCATTTTTGTGTTACGTAACGCCCGCAGAGCATTTGGCTCTACCTAATATCGACGACGTAAAGCACGGCATAATTGCAACAAAAATAGCGGCGCATGCGGCCGATATAGCTAAGGGTATACCTCATGCAAGAGACCTTGACGATGCTATGGCAGATGCCAGGAGAACATTTGATTGGGATAAACAGTGGGAATGCTCTATAGATCCCGAGACGGCAAAAGGCATAAGAGAAAGCAGGGCACCGGAATTTAATGACAGTTGTTCCATGTGCGGTAAATTCTGCGCAGTGAGAAGTATGAATAAGGCACTTAACGGTGAGTATATTGATATACTGTAAGGAGACAAAATATGAGAAGATGCGTTATAGTCGGAGCCGCTGATATAGGCGATCCCGAAAAGATCCGCGGATATTTCAAATGCAGCGACCGATTTATATTTTGCGACGGAGGAATAAGACATATGGACAGCCTTCGCGTAAGTCCTTACCTTTTTGTAGGAGATTTTGATTCCTACGTACTTCCGCAAACAGAGACGGAGACCATCATCCTTCCTAGGGAAAAGGACGATACAGATACCGTGTTTGCCACAAAAGAGGCGTTGAGAAGAGGCTTTGACGAATTCCTTTTTGTTGGTGTTATGGGCGGAAGGCCTGACCACAGCTTTGCAAATATATCTCTTATGCTTATGCTTGACTCCTTGGGTAAATATTCTATGATCGCGGGGGACGGCTTTGAGATGGAGATAGTATCAAGGAGAGTCGCATATGTAGAAGACGGAGCAAAGTATTTTTCTTTGCTCCCCATATGTGAAGAAGCGGAAGGAGTGAGCATAAAAGGAGCAAAATATCCGCTGAAGGAAGAAAAGATATGCTGCGAATATCCATTTGCGGTAAGTAATGAGGTGTTGGAAGGCCAAAGAGCAGAGATCTCAGTAAAAAAAGGCAGGTTGTGCCTTATAAAAATTTTTTCGGAATAGTACTTTTTCTCTTCCGCTTGCTATGGTATAATATTCCTTGTATAAGAACGGAGGGATCCTATGCTGGTAAAAAGTGAAATATTAACTTCTGCGCCGGAGACATACAAAAGCGAGGTGCATAAAGCGATATATGGCGCTCTTGAAAAGCTTGGTATAGCGTTTGAACGTGTAGATACGGATGAGCTCGTTACAATGGATGATTGTGCTGTTGTGGATGAAAAGCTTGGTATGAAAACGGTAAAGACATTGTTTTTGTGCAATCGTCAGCAGACAGATTTTTATATATTCGTTACTCCCGGGGACAAGCCTTTCCGAACGAAGGATTTCAGTTCCGCAATGGGAATATCAAGGGTATCTTTTGCTCCTCCCGAAATACTTTTTGATATGCTGGGCTGTGAGGTCGGAGGTACAAGTGTGCTAAGCTGTATAAATGACAAGGAACTTCGCGTAAAGGTGGTTTTCGATAAAGAGGTACTTAAGGACGAAAGCTACGGTTGCAATGACGGTACCACGACCTGTTATATGAAACTGAAAACGGAAGATGTTTTTAATAAGTATCTTCATTACATCAACCACACTCCCGCAGTTATAGAGGTTTAATATGCTTAAAGGAAAAAAGGCGGCGATATTCGACATGGACGGTACACTTATCGATTCGGTGGGTGTATGGAATTCTGTTGACGAGATACTCATATCAAAAATAAGAAAAGACGGGAAGAACGATATGCCTGAGGTACAGATGCTCAGGGATGAAGCTTTGAGAAAATATTCCGATACAAAGGACCCATATAAGGAGTATTGCAGGGATCTGAAGGAGCTTTTTCTATCCGATCTGACTGTGGATGAGATATACGGAATAAGGTACGACATTTCCAATGAATATCTGAAGGATACCGTAGACTATAAAAAGGGTGCGGATATTTTTATAAGAAAGCTTAAGGAAAAAGGGTATATTCTTGCTATAGCAAGTACCACAAAAAGAAATAATATAAATGTATATAAAACGCTTAACAGAAAAATAATGGATAAGGCACCCTTGGACGAATATTTCTCGCTTATATATACTAGGGAGGATGCAAAAGAAATAAAACCTCATCCCGAGATATATTTAAAGACCGTAAAAGACCTGGGACTTTGCGCCGAAGAATGTATTGTGTTTGAAGATTCTTTAGTTGGGGTCGAAGCAGCCAAAGCGGCGGGCTTGGATACAGTCGCTGTGTATGACAGATATTCTGAGGATGATACCGAAAAAATAAAGATGCTTGCCGACGAATGGACAGATTCTTACGCTGAGTTTATGAAAAAAGAGGGGATTTGAGATCTGTCGGCGCTTTGAAACAATTAAAAACAAAATAAAAGATAAAAGCTTCGTTATTATACTTGACGAAGCTTTTTATTTTTGGTACAATCATCTAAACCGATAAAGATGGGAGGAGATACTTTTTCATGGACAGTAGCGACGGTGACCAGTGTATTTATATGATGAACTACAGAATCTATACGGCATATCTGTGTCTTTAAGGGGGCAGGTGTGCCTTTTTGTGTTTTTTTATAAAATGATAAAATAACGGAGAAAAAATGGACGGGTATATAACTTACATATTGACAATGGCGGTATGCATAATTATGTCAGCCTATTTTTCGGCAACAGAGACCGCTTTTTCATCTATTAATAAGACAAGACTAAAAGCTATGGCGGAAAAGGGCAACAAAAGAGCTGCTCTTACCTATGAACTTTCAGAAAAATACGATAAACTTATATCTACAATACTTATAGGAAATAATATCGTTAACATTGCCGTGGCTTCTATCGGTACGGTACTTTTTGTAAAGATATACGGGGATATCGGAGCAACGATTTCAACCATTGTTGTTACAGTAGCGGTTCTGATTTTTGGAGAGATTACTCCCAAAAGCGTTGCAAAAGACTTTCCGGAACGCTTTGCTATGTTTTCAACTCCCCTGATAAGACTCTTTATTGTTATACTTACACCTCTTAACTTTGTGTTTTCCGCGTGGAAAAAACTTGTTACAAAGCTTATTAAGGTACAGGACGATGCCAGAATGTCTCAGGAAGAACTTCTTATGCTTGTGGAGGAAGTTCAGCAAGAAGGAAGCATAGACGTCTCCGAAGGAGATCTTATAAGAAACGCTATTGAATTCAACGATCTTAAAGCAGGAGACATTCTTACCCACAGAGTTGATCTTGAAGCGGTATCTATTGAGGATCCAAAGGAAGAGATCGCAAAGGTATTCACGGATACCAGATTCTCACGGCTTCTTGTTTACGAAGAAAACATTGACAACATCATAGGCGTACTTCATCAAAAAGATTTCTACGTGGGTACAGGTATAAGCGATAAGCCTTTAAGCGAGCTTATTGCAGCTCCGGTATTTATACATAAATCCGAAAAGATAAAGGAGCTTTTGAGCCTTCTTCAGAGAAAGAAGTCTCATATAGCTATTGTTCTTGACGAGTATGGTGGAACTCTCGGTATCGTTACTATGGAGGATATCCTTGAAGAACTTGTAGGCGATATTTGGGATGAACACGATGAGGTAGTGGAAGACTTTAAAGAGCTTTCCGAAAATTCTTATCGGGTCGATTGCGGAGTGAAGTTTGATGATTTTTGCCGTTTCTTTGATATAGACGGAGAATCGGACAGCGTATCTTTGGGCGGTTGGATAATGGAACAGCTCAGCAAGATACCCGAACTTGGAGACGAATTTGAATTTGAAGGGCTGCATATCTCTGTGACCGAGGCAGATTCTCATAGGGTTTCTTACGTAACAGTTACGGTCATAAAAAAGGAGGAGCCTGCAAAGCAAAGCGGGATAAAAAATGAAGGAAAATAAAGACGATATCCGCGAAGCGGAAGAAATAAAAGAATCCGAAGAGAAAACTGTTAAGGAATATTCCATGAGTAAAAAAATGATAAAGGATATAGTCCGCATCATATCTTTTACTGTAATAGTATATTGGGCTGTAAACCATCTTTCCCTTGTAAGCCGAGGAATAGCGACCGCTATGTCTGTTATATCTCCGTTTATCGTGGGACTGTGCCTTGCTTTTATTGTAAACGTGCTTTTGGTATCGTTGGAAAAGCTTTGGTGCAAGATATTTGAAAAGTGCAAGTGGAACGGTGCAAAAAAGCTTAAAAGACCAATCTGTCTTGTGTTGAGCTTTTTGCTGGTATTCGGCGCTTTGTTTGCCGTAATATTTATGATCTTGCCTGAAATAGCCCAGACCTTTGAGTCACTTATAACACTCATACCGCAGTTCTTGTCCAAGGTTGAAGGACTTTGGAATTCTTTGGCTGAATTTCTGGATGAGTACAATATCGTAATGCCCGAGTTTGATATAGATATAAACAACGTTGTAAGTACTTTGCAAAAGATTTTGGATAATTACGGAGAAGCGTTCCTTCACAAGACTGTTGACGTTACTTCGTCTATAATATCGGTAATAGTGGATTTTGTTATTGCCTTGGCGTTTGCTATTTATCTGCTTGCTCAAAAAGAGAGATTCGGCATTCAGACAAAAAAAGTGCTCTTTGCTTTGATACATAAGAAAAAGGCGGAAAAGGTAGTAGAATTTGCAAGTTTTACTGCCAGAACGTTTTCAAAATTTGTAACCGGTCAGCTTACAGAAGCGGTAATAATAGGTCTGCTTTGCTTTATCGGTATGCTCATATTCCGTATGCCCTATGCGGGTGTTATCTCCGTTTTGGTCGGAGCAACGGCGTTAATACCGGTATTCGGAGCGCTTATCGGTACGATTGTAGGAGCGTTCCTTATATTGATCACAAGCCCTGTAAAAGCCCTTTGGTTCGTTATATTTATATTGATCCTTCAGCAGCTTGAGGGCAACCTCATATATCCCAGGGTCGTCGGAAAGTCTGTGGGACTTCCCGGCATATGGGTAATTACAGCAGTTACCGTAGGAGGAAATGCATTCGGTTTGGTGGGAATGCTTTTCAGTGTCCCCGTTTGCTCCGTACTGTATACCGCATTTAGAGAATATATTTCCAAAAGAATAAAGGAAAAGAAAATAAGTTTCGACGCTTGAAAAAAGCCCATTGATTTTTAAGTCAATGGGCTTTTAATCTAATTTTGTTTAAGAAGAAGCTCTGCGATATCCTCACTTGAAGCACCGTGAATGAAGTCCCCGATATCGGAAAGGCAGGGGAGAATATCTTCTTTAAGATACCTTTTGCCCGTGAGCCTTTCACCGAGAACCGATACGTCTGATGTGCCGAAAAAATCGCCGGTGACGGAGATTTTTTTTATTATTCCGTTTTCCGTATCACAGTTTATTTCCACCGTGCCGAAGGGGAAGCGCTTTTTGTTTACGAAGGCATATTGCTTGGATTCTCCGAAATTCCACTCCCAACGGGAATATTTTTCATCAGCAAGATGTTTGATCTTTGTGATATCCTCTTCGCTTAAACATCTCTTTACAGCCCCGTATTCCTTGGAAATAAAGTTTTCTATGCAGTCAATGAACTGTTCTACGTTAAGCTTTTGATCAATATATGAGGAAATGTTTCCTACACGGCTCCTTACGCTTTTTATTCCTTTGCTCTCCATCTTTTCACGGTTTACGTTAAGAGAACCGGCTATGTCGGATATGTCTGCGGAGAAGAGAAGGGTTCCGTGGTGCATAGTCTTCCCGCTGTATACACATTGAGCATTTCCGGATACCTTCATTCCTTCTATCAAAATATCGTTTCTTCCGGATAACTCGGCTTTTACTCCCAGAGAACCCAAAGCCTTTATTATAGGTTCCGTAAAACGTCTGAAATCTATTTCGGTATTTTCAGCGGCAGGAACGATAAAACTGAAATTCACATTTCCCAGATCATGGAATACAGCTCCTCCACCGGTCAGCCTTCGTACGACCTTTATTGAATTCTCACGCACAAAATCACCGTTTATTTCGGCATAGGCATTTTGATTTTTACCTATTATCACAGAAGGCTCATTGCGCCAAAGCATAAAAATATCTTCATTGTCCTTATAGGCTTCCATCATATACTGCTCTGCGGCAAGATTGAAGTAGGGGTCTGTACAAGTGTTTTTATAAATTATCATATTTTAATCAAGCTCCGATATTTCATTATAAAGGTCGGAATAGCGCCCTTTAGCTTCAAGGAGTTCCTCGTGTGTACCCCGTTCTATTATCCGTCCTTTTTCAAGGACCATAATTGCGTTTGCTTTTCTTACCGTAGACAGTCTGTGGGCTATAACGAAGGTGGTGCGATCCTCCATAAGTGCATCCATTCCTTCCTCAATGTGTTTTTCCGTTCTTGTGTCGACGGAACTGGTCGCCTCGTCAAGTATAAGTATGGGCGCACGGCTTATAGCAGCTCTGGCGATGGCAAGCAGCTGCCTTTGACCCTGGGACAGATTTGCTCCGTCGTGCTCAAGCATCGTATCGTATCCGTTTTCAAGTTTTACGATAAAGGAGTGGGCTGAGGCTATTTTTGCCGCCTGCTCTACTTCTTCATCTGTAGCGTCAAGCCTTCCGTAACGGATATTTTCTCTTACCGTACCTGTAAACAGATGAACGTCTTGGAGTACCATTGCAATGTTCTTTCTTAAAACACTGCGGTCGATCTTTTCGATATCCATACCGTCGATAGTAATGGATCCTTTTTCTATGTCGTAAAATCTGGAGAGAAGGTTTGTGACCGTAGTTTTTCCGGCTCCCGTGGAGCCCACGAAGGCAATCTTTTGCCCGGGTTTTGCATATAAGGATATATCGTGAAGTACGGTTACGCCGGGTACGTATCCGAAGCTTACCTTATCAAGTATTATATGTCCCTTTATGGTTTGCGGCTTAATAATATCCGCTACGCCCTCTTCTTCCTTCTCGTCAAGTATCTCAAATACTCTTTCTGCTCCGGCGAGAGCTGCAAAAACGGTATTTATCTGCATAGATATTTCGTTTATGGGACGGTTGAACTGCCTTGTGTAGTTCAAAGATACCGCAAGTCCGCCTATGTCAAATCCTTTGAGGACGACAAGCAGACCGCCCACACAAGCAGTAACTCCGTATATAAGATTGCATAACTGATGTGTAACGGGACCCATTATACCGGCTCTAAACTGGGCCTTTATCTGTGCATTGCAAAGCTTATCGTTAAGGTAAGAAAACTCGTCTCCCGCGTATTGCTCGTGATTGAAGACTTTTACTACCTTTTGTCCCGATATTATCTCTTCGGAAAATCCGTTAAGCATTCCGAGAGCTTTTTGCTGCTCTGTGTAACAGCTTCTGCTTTTTTTCACTATCTCCTTACTTACTACGGTAAGTATGGGGGTCATGATCACCGTAATGCCACCAAGAATGGGATTAGTGTATATACTTAATATTACAGTGCCTATTATTGTAATAATACCGGAAAGTATCTGTATTAACGTAGTATTGAGCATTTCACCTATGGTATCCGTATCATTGGTAAAACGGCTCATTATGTCTCCTGCCGTGTGTGTATCAAAATATCTTACCGGCAAGGTCTGAAGCTTCTCATAAAGCTGCTCACGCATTCTGCCCAGTGCTTTTTGCGATACGGTAAGCATTATTCTCTGCTGTAGCCATTGGGTCAGTACGGATATACCGTAGACTATTGCCATTATTATTACCCACAGGAGAAGTCCCTTCGTTCTTTCATTTGCGTCCGAGGGATCGTAATATATGAATTTGTTTATGATCGGACGGAGCATATAGGATGCGGAAATGGTGCTGACGGTACATATAAGAGCGCAGAATATCGCCAGACTGAAAGGTACACGGTCGCGGCTGAGATGCTTCAAAAGTCTTATTACCGTTTTTTTAATATCCTTTGGTTTTCCGCTTTGATGCATCCCGTCTCTGCTTGGCCTGCCCATTACGTTCATTTCCTTGTGAACAGTACCATTGCTTGAATTGGAACGACTGTATTTTTCTTCAAGCCTTTTTTGTCTTAAGTTATCCATTTACAGCTCCTCCTTATCCTTTTGCGACCAGTATATCTCTCTGTAAGGTTCGCAGTGGTTCATAAGTTCGGAGTGGATACCGATTCCCGCTATTTTTCCTCCGTCCATTACTATTATGATGTCGGCATCCATAACGGAGTTTATGCGTTGTGCTATAACTATCTTTGTGGTATTGGGGAGCTCTTGGCGGAAGGCCTGGCGAATATATGCATCTGTTGCTGTATCAACGGCGCTCGTAGAGTCGTCAAGAATAAGTATCTTGGGTTTCTTAAGCAAGGCTCTGGCTATACAGATCCTTTGCTTCTGTCCGCCTGAAAGACCTGCGCCACCCTGACCTATCTCCGTGTCGTATCCGTTGGGAAATGCTTTTATAAAACTGTCAGCTGAGGCAAGAGATGCCGCATGCTCAAGCTCTTCGTATGTGGCAGTCTCATTTCCCCAACGTAGGTTTTCTGCTATAGTACCCGAGAAGAGAGTGTTTTTTTGTAAAACTACCGAGACACTGTCACGCAGCTTTACAAGTGACATATCCTTTACGTTTACTCCGTCAATAAGAACCTCTCCCTCATCGGGATCGTAAAGTCTCGGTATCATTGAAATAAGTGTTGTTTTTCCGCTTCCCGTTGATCCGATAATGCCTACGAGGGAGCCGCCTTTTATTTTCAGAGATATATCTTCAAGGATCTTTTCGCTGTTGTTTTTAAAATACCTGAAGGATACTTTTCTGAACTCAATGCTTCCTCTTTCTATTTCGATATCCTTGCATTTTGCGTTTTCATCGCTTATTTCGGGAACGGTATTGAGTACCTCTGATATTCTTTTGTCGGATGCCGCCGCGCGGGTACCTTGAAGCACTATGCTTGCAACAAAGTTCAGCGCCGTAAGTATTTGTGAAAGGTACGTTATAAATGCGGTGAGGTCTCCGATCTCCATGCCGCCTATCATTATCTGTTTGCCCGCAAACCATACCACGAGAAGAGTGCTTACGTTTATGGCTACTGCGGAAATAGGCTGAAGGAGAAGCATCATTTTAAGAGCAGATACAGTTCTGTGATACAGATCGCTGTTTACCGAAGAAAACTTTTTTATCTCATACTCTTCTCTTACAAAAGATTTTATAACTTTGTGATTGGTTACCGTCTCGCTTACGTTGTTGTTGAGAGCATCAAGCTTTTTCTGCATCTGTGTATATCTGGGGGAAGCTATGACAATTATAAGGGCAATAGATATTGCAAGAAGAGGGACTATTAGCATTATTATCCAAGCGAGAGAGGTATTGATGCTGAAAGACATTATAATTGCACCTATGAGCATTATGGGGCTTCTGAACATACCCCTCAATAACGTTTGTGCAAAATTCTGGATCTGAGTCATATCGTTGGTTATTCTTGTTATAAGAGAACCGGTGGAAAAACGGTCGATATCTCTGAATGAAAAACTCTGAATTTTGTAAAAACAATCCTTACGCACACCTGCCGCGAGTCTTGTGGAGGCTCTTATGGAAAAAAAGGCTCCCAAAACTCCTGTTATCAGCATAAATATTGCGATAAGTACCATATAAAAACTGTTTATGAGAATGTATTCCGTATCTTTATTTGCCGCACCTACATCTATGATATTGGCATTTATGTATGGGAGAATAAATTCACCGCAAGCTTCAAGCATCATAAACAAAGGGCCTAAAATAAAGCAGTACCAATATTTTTTTATATGTTCCTTATATTTGCTCATACGAACGTCTACCTCTTGTGAAATCTACATTACATTATAAAACTCCGCGTAATTTTTGTCAATAAAAAGTACCGCTCGGATAAGTCCGAGCGGTATCGTTATTATATTCAGCTTATTGCTTCGAAATCGGATGCACCATGCTTGCAGAGGGGGCATATATAGTCTTCGGGAAGCTCGTCTCCCTCGTATACAAAGCCGCATATCTTGCACACGTACCCCTTCTTTCCCTCGGTCTGGGGCTTGGGCTTTACGTTGTTCTGATAATAGGTATAGGTCATGGTATCGGTTTTGGATATCACACGAGATTCCGTGATACTGCATATGAACATTCCGTGGGTATCAAGATCTACATACTGTTCTACTTTTAAGGACATAAAAGAGTTGATATATTTCGGAAGGAAAACGAGACCGTTATCGGAGCGGAGAGGATTGCAGTTTGCAAACTTGTCCGTATTACGTCCGCTCTTGAATCCGAATGCTTCAAATACAGCAAAGGGGGCTTCTGTAGAGAGACAGTTTACGTTCATTATTCCGGTTTGCTTGATTATATGGTGGGAGTAATTGCTCTTGTTTATGGTTACTGCAATGCGATTGGGTGTATTTGTTACTTGAGTGATAGTATTTACTATAAGACCGTTGTCGCGTTTGCCATCATTGCTGGTTACAACGTAGAGACCGTATCCAATATTGAAGAGGGCCGAGAGGTCATTTTTGTCTGCCGTATCGTCCTTACGAGCCATATAATCAAGGCAAAGCTCGTCGGAAAGTGTTTCTATCTGTGTGAGATTTTCCTCGTTTACTGCGGAACGGATCTTTACAGTGGTATCAGCGAACTTGATATTCTTGCTTTCGGAGAGCATTTCCTTCATTACCTTAGCCGCAAGAGGAGCCCAGCTTCCGTTTTCAATGAGAGCTACAGTGCGGTTTTGGAAGTTTCTTTCGGTAAGATGGTGGATAAAGTCTCTCATAAAGGGGAAGATACCTGCATTGTAGGTAGTGGTAGCAAGAACAAGTTTGCTGTATTTGAAGGCGTCAGCAACTGCTTGGGACATATCGCAACGCGCAAGGTCGTGTACTACTACCTCGGGGCAGCCTTTCGCCCTGAACTTTTCGGCAAGAGCTTTTACAGCTTTTTCCGTATTTCCGTAAACGCTTGTATATGCTATGACTATACCGTCTGCCTCAGCTTCATAGGAGGACCAGGTATTATAAAGACCGAGATAGTATCCGAGATCTTCTTTAAGAACGGGACCGTGGAGAGGACAGATGATCTCGATATCGAGAGTAGCCGCTTTCTTGAGGAGAGACTGTACCTGAGCACCGTATTTGCCTACTATTCCGATAAAGTAGCGTCTTGCCTCGTCTGCCCACTCCTCGTCAGTATCCGGAGTTCCGAACTTTCCAAATCCGTCTGCGGAGAAGAGTACCTTGTCCTTTGTATCGTAGGTAACTATGACTTCAGGCCAATGTACCATAGGAGCTTCGACGAATGAGAGAGTGTGTTCGCCAAGCTCAAGAGTACTACCTTCAGAGACTACTATTCTTCTGTCAGCGTAATCTGTACCGAAGAAGCCCTGCATCATGGCGAAAGCCTTTTTTGATGCAACGATCGTAGCGTTTTCATAAAGCTTCATGAATGCATCGATATTTGCGGAGTGGTCGGGCTCCATATGCTGAACGATAAGGTAATCGGGAGTTCTGCTTCCCAAAGCATTTTGAAGATTGTCGAGCCATTCGTGTGTGAAGTGTGTATCTACGGTATCCATTACAGCTATCTTCTTATCAACAATAACGTAAGAATTGTATGATATACCGTTGGGTACCTTGTACTGACCTTCAAAAAGGTCAATATTTCTATCGTTTACGCCTACGTAAAGTATGTCTTGGGTGATGGTCATTGGATGTTCTCCTTTTAGTTTATATCATTATTTTTTATTCTTCTTGACTTGATGGCTTTATTATATTATAATCAAAACAAAAAATATGTTGGAAAACCAACAATGGTGAAAAATATGGAAGAAAAATTTTTGAAATTACTTGAAAACGTTCCTCTTTTCGAAGGTGTTAGCAGGGAAGAGATAGAACGTGTGCTGAAATGCTTTGGCGCGGTATTTAAAGAATATGAGAAAAATCAGATAATATTTATGGAAGGGGGTCCTGCCGACCGTATAGGCGTAGTACTTTCGGGAAGCGTTATTGTTCTGAAGGAAGATTACTACGGTACACGAAATATTATTGAAAAATCGGGTCGTGGAGAACTTTTCGGAGAAGCATATGCGGGAGCGGGACTTGCCAGGATGCCCGTCAGCATATTGGCAACGGAAAGGAGCGAGGTGCTTCTTATAAAGTGCGATCACATTTTAAGTCCCTGCCGCAACTTATGCACGTTTCACAACCGTATGATAAGAAATCTGCTTTCGGTAGTAGCTCAGAGCAATATAAAACTCAGCCGAAAAATTGACTATGTATCAAAGCGTACCACCAAGGAAAAGCTTATGGCATATCTCCTCGACGAGGCAAAGCGGGCGGGGAGCTCATATTTTACTATTCCTTATGACAGGCAAATGCTTGCGGATTATCTCTGTGTGGAGAGAAGCGCAATGTCTGCGGAGTTGAGCAAACTCAGAGACGAGGGGAAAATAGAAACGGATAAAAGCAATTTCAGGATCGTTGATAAAAGATAAGATAAAACGAGCGGCATCTGCCGCTCATTTTTAATGTTTTTTCCAAGTACCGGAAGAGAAAAGGACAAGTATTGGGAATATTTCAAGTCTTCCGGCAAGCATATCTATTATAAGTACGAGCTTGGATAAGGGATTAAAAGCCGAAAAGTTTGACATAGGACCGACTGCATCAAATCCGGGACCTATATTATTGAAGCAGGAAACGACCGCTGAGATATTGGTTTCAAGTGAAAAACCGTCGAATGAAACTATCACAAAGCTTATGATTATTATAAGCGCATAAGCCGCGAGATAAGCATTGGCATTATCCAATACCTTTTCATCCACTGCTTTGCCGTTATTTTTTACTGTAAGCACTTTTCTGGGACGCATTATCTGCTCTATATTCCGTTTCATGCCTTTGAGTAAAAGTAAAAGACGAGCGTACTTAAGCCCTCCCCCGGTGCTTCCCGCACAAGCTCCCACTAACATAAGTGAGAGAAGAATTGCCTTTGAAAAGGGCGGCCACAAATTGAAGTCTGTGGATGCAAAGCCCGTGGACGTCATGATACTCGATACTTGAAATGCGGCGTGGCGTACAGTCTCGCCGAGGGTATCATAGAGTCCGTGGATATTGAGGAATATTGCGGCGGTACTGAAAATAGCAATGCCTATGTAAAGACGTAACTCCTCATCTTTGAATACTTCTTTAAAATGGCCTAAAATAACAAGAAAATAGCAGCTGAAATTTATTCCGAACAAAAACATAAATATTGATGTTACGTTTTGTATGTACGGACTGAAACTTGCAAAACCGTCGTTTTTTACTCCAAATCCACCTGTACCTGCAGTACTGAACATTGTACAAACAGCATCGAACAGGGGCATACCGCCTATAAGAAGCAATATGAGATCGACTGCCGACAGTACTATATACATAAAATAAAGTATCGTAGCAGTCTTTTTCATTTTAGGAACAAGTTTTTCTACGTCGGGGCCGGGGCTCTCCGCCCTGAGAAGGTGCATAGTGAAGCCTTTTCCGTTTCCTCCCACAAAGGCAAGAAGAAATACCAGAACTCCCATTCCGCCCAGCCAGTTGCTGAAGCTGCGCCAATATATAATTCCTTTGGGCAATGCTTCGATATCGGTAAGAATAGATGATCCTGTGGTGGTAAATCCCGAAGATATTTCAAAAAATGCATCGATAAACGATGGGATCTCACCGGATACGATAAATGGAATGCAACCGACAAGACTTAAAAATATCCAGCTTATTCCAACGCAGACAAGCCCTTCTTTGGCTTGGAAAATACTGGGCGCTCCTCTGCATATAAAATAAAATAATAGGTCTACAGCTATTATTACGGCGATAGCTACAACAAAACCTTTTACTGCGGATATTTCACCGCAGAATATGCTTATTCCGAGAGCGGGGAGCATAAAGAGTCCTTCTACGGCAAGAATACGGGACAAAAACAGTCCCATCATCTTATAATTCATAAGTCCCCCTTATTCAAATATATCGTTGAACTGACGGATATTTCCTCTTCCGCTGGAAACTATAACAACGATATCTCCCTCTCTGAAGGTGGAACTTCCTCCGGGGATCTCCGTCTTTGAACCGCGAGTGATACTTGCTACAAGTACCCCCTCCTTGGTCTTGACTTCCTTAAGGGGGACGCCCTTGTTCATAGTATCGTCATCAACTAAAAACTCTACAGCCTCAGCTTGTCCATCAGCTATGATATGTACCGATATTGCCGCACCGGATTGATTCTGCATTGCACGGACGTATCTTACTATATTGTTGCAGGAAAGCTCTTTCGGAGAGATTATGCTTCCGAGATCGAGCTTACTTATTATATTCTGGTTCTCTATTCTGTCAAGTCTCGTTATTACATTGGGAACGTTGCAGCTTTTTCCGAAAAGGGATATTACCATATTGAGCTCGTCAGAGTCGGTCAAGGTAATAAGTGCATCGCATTTTGAAAGTCCTTCGCTTTCAAGAAAGTCTCGGTCGGTGCCATCGCCAAGGATAACGGACGTCTTTTCGAGCTTGGAGGAAAGATCTTTGCAACGATCCTCGTCGTGCTCGATAAGAGTTGGAACGATACCATCCTTTTCAAGAGCGGAGGCAAGATAAAAGCTTGTTTTTCCTCCACCTATAATAATGGGATTACGTACCCTTTTGCTTATTATGCCGAGGTTTTTAAGAAGCAGGGTAAGGTTTTCCGCAGGTGCGGTAACAAATATTCTGTCACCTTCCTTAAGTACGAAATTTCCTCCGGGGGCAATAGCGTTTCCGTCACGAAGTACGGCGCATACGAGTACTCTGCATTTCACCGTGAGATTCATTTGACTGAGCGGTATATCGCAGAGCTTGCTTTCCTTGTCTATACGGAGTTCTACTATTTCTGCCTTACCTTTTGCAAATGTATCTCTGCGTAAAAATCCCGGATATTTAAGCAGACGGGCAATTTCTGTTGCCGTCTGTTTTTCGGGGTTTTCCGCCATAGAAAGACCGAACAGTTTGCGGAATTCAAATATCTGGTCCGTGTATTCGGGATTTCTTACTCTGGCTATAGTGTGGAGAGATGAATTTATACCGTGTGCAATGGAACAACAAAGAAGATTTACTTCATCTTCACCCGTTACGGCAATAAGGAGGTCCGCATTTTCAACCCCTGCCTGTTTTAAAATAGACATAGCGGCGCAGTTGCCGTGTACAACCATAGCATCATAACGTTCCAGACTTGAGTCAAGAGTATCTCTGTCCGAATCGATTATCGTAAGATCATATCCCTCAGAAGCCAACTGCTTTGCAAGTGTAGAACCCATTTTTCCGTCTCCGGCAATGATGATGTTCATAAAGACCTACCTCTCATTATCGGTTTTATTGTTATCTTTCAGTATATCATATCCTTGAATACATTTCAAGTGATAGTGCTGCAGCTATTTCACAAAAAAAAGTTCATATTTTGTTTAAAAAGTATGTTCTTTTACATAAATCTGTGGTATAATGTTAAAAATGCTTTACGGCATCTTGATTTTAGAAAGGAATTAACAAAATGGGAAGAGAAAAATTAGGTTCACGTCTGGGATTTCTCCTTTTGTCTGCGGGCTGCGCTATTGGTATGGGTAACGTATGGAAATTTCCGTACATAACCGGTCAGTACGGTGGAGCCGCATTCGTACTCGTATATTTATTCTTCCTTGTTGTAATGGGAGTTCCTCTTATGACAATGGAGTTTTCTGTTGGAAGAGCCAGCAGAAAGAGTCCCATCAAATCTTTTACGGTTCTTGAAAAAGAGGGACAGAAATGGCATTGGCACGGTATAGCGGCTCTTATCGGTAATATCATCCTTATGATGTTTTATACGGTAGTGTCAGGTTGGATGCTTTATTATCTTTACCTTACAGTGTCCGGAAAGCTTGATGGTGTATCAAAAGAAGTTATAGACAATAGCTTCGGCACGCTCGTGTCCGATCCCGTGACGCTCATCATATGTACTTTCATTGTTGTGGCAATAGGCTTTCTTATCTGCGCTATCGGACTTCAGAACGGAGTTGAAAGAGCATCAAAGGTATTGATGCTCGCGCTTTTCGTTCTTATAATCATCCTTGCTGTCAACAGCATTATGCTTGAGGGTGGCGCTGAGGGACTTAAGTTTTATCTTGTCCCCGATATAGATAAGATGCTTGAGGTAGGTATAGGAACTGTTCTTGTGGCTGCGATGAACCAGTCGTTCTTTACATTAAGTATAGGTATCGGCTCTATGGCTATATTCGGAAGCTATATAGATAAGGACAGAGCGCTTATGGGTGAATCTGTAAGAGTTATGGTGCTTGATACATTTGTTGCACTTACTGCAGGCCTCATTATATTCCCCGCATGCTCCGCATACGGAGTTGCTGCGGACAGCGGTCCCAATCTTATATTCAAGACACTTCCCAACATATTCAATAATATGGCAGGTGGAAGAGTTTGGGGAAGCCTTTTCTTCTTATTTATGCTTTTTGCTGCTATGACAACGGTTATTGCAGTTTTTGAGAATATTATGGCATGCGTATCCGATCTTACGGATTGGTCAAGGAAGAAGACTTCCGTTGTTTGCGGTATTGCAATGCTTATTCTCTCACTCCCCTGCATTCTCGGATTCAACGTTCTTTCAGGCATTACTCCTTTCGGAGAAGGTTCCAACCTTATGGACCTTGAAGACTTTGCGGTAAGTAACGTTATACTTCCCTTGGGTGCTCTTGTATACCTTCTCTTCTGTGTAAGTAAGAAGGGCTGGGGCTGGGATAATTTCGTTGCTGAAGCTAATGAAGGCAAGGGTATGAAGATGAAGAAATGGTTAAGACCTTATCTTACCTACATTCTTCCCATTGCTATCGTAGTTCTTTTCTGTATTGGTGTTATAGATAAGTTCTTCTGAAAATGAAAGAATAGCGGTAAGGCTCCTGCCTTACCGCTGTTTTTTTTATATTTCTAATACCATGCCGTCGTAGGCAACTTCAATATCTTTTTTATTCATCCTTTTGCATAGTTTTTCGTGGGAGGTATGTCCTTTAAACATATGGGAAATCACGAAGCGGTCTATATAGTTTGACATGACTCTTTTAAGCTCTTCCACCATAATGAGATTGTTATGTTCAAAGACCAAATCGGAAAATTCGTCGCTGAAGGTTGCATCCAGTATAGCCAGATCCGTATGTTTTTTCTTGAATTCACACGATTCCTCATACATTATCCATGCTCCGTCAAGACCGTAGAATATACGCTTTTCGCCATCGTATATGAAAAAGTGTTTAGGTCCCAGGTGTGTGCCATGGTTGGCAGGGAAAGTCTTTACCGTATATTTACCGAAAGATTTTTCGTCTTTCAAATCAAAATCTATAAATTTTGCTCCTTTTGATTCAAATACCCCTACGGTCTCTTTGCAATAGTGATCGTCATGATCGTGTGAGTTGATCATATATTTTATCCCGGAAATGTCGATATTAAGCTCTTCTGAAGCACTAAATACCATAGGACCGGGATCTATAAGAAGATCATCATTTATAAGTACCGAAGAAAACCTTCTTAATTCTCCATCTTCCTTAGGGCTTAACCAATCGGCAGCGCCAGTTCCGAGAAATGTGATTTTCATTTGTTTCCCCTTTATTGTCGTTTATACTTTTTCAGATGCCTGCTACAGTTTGTCTGCCGAATTTTTTCTCTATTTCTTCGATCTCGTTTTTACTGAGCATTCCATCTGTTGCATTTTCTTCAAAAAGGTTACATGCAGCCGCAGCTGAAGCAAATCTAAGTATATGCTTATCGTCAAAACCGTTATATATTCCGTAAAGGCTTGCTGCACAGAAGGCATCTCCCGCGCCAACGCTTCCCTTTATAAGCTCGGATGGAACTTTTACGGACGGGACTGCTGTGAACGTATCGGTGCGAACGTTGTAGCAGAATCCTGCCTTTTTGCAGTGGATTATTATTTTTTCCTTTACACCTTGCTCAGCCATATAGAGCATGGTCTTTTTTATGTTTTCAACAATGAGCTCTTTTTTATCGTCGTAGGGAGGCAGATCTGTAAGATTTGTAGCCTCGATCTCGTTGATTATTACATAGTCACAATATTTAAGAGAGGGAAGAAGTTTAGCTTTAAAATTTCCCGAGCAATCGCTTACCGTATCTATGGACGTTTTTATGCCGCGCTCTTGAACGGAATGAAGGAAACGTGCCATAACTGTACCGTATTCGGGGTCTTCTCTGTCGAATGTGTCAAGCAAAAGAATATATCCAATGTGTAGCAGCACACAGTTAAGAGATGATATATCTATATCTTCGGGAGAGAACTCTGAGTTTGATCCTTTTGCATGGAATATAGTTCGCTCTCCGGAAGGAAGACTCATAATATCGCTGAAGCTTGTGCCGGTTTTGGGAGATATGTTGATATTTTCGTATTTTATTCCGTACTTTCCGAGCTGAGATAGAATAAATCTTCCGTATTCGTCATCGCCTATCTTGCCCCTCACTTCTATTGGAATGTTGCAATCGATCTTGGCCATATTAATAGCCGTATTCGGTACGCATCCGCCTACCGCCATACTGATATCGCTTATATTTGAAAGCATTCCTATTTCGGGATATTGCTTTATCCTTTTTACAATGTCAACAAGAACGTTGCCTGCGATACATATTCCTACGCGCTTTCCGCTGAGGAGGTAATCAATGGTAACGCCGAAAATATTTGCGAGGATCGGGAGCTGTGTTATTTCGGGAAATCCGGCACCGCTTTCCCAGCGGCTCACCGTTTTATTGCTGATATTGAGCTTTTCGGCAAGCTGATTTTGGGTCATTTTACCCTTTTTTCTGTGAGCAGCTATTATTTGTCCTATAGCTTTTGCATCCATATTTTCACCTCATATCTGTTATTCAATATAATTATAAAACTTAAAAACATATATGTAAAGATATTTAAAAGAGATATAAAAGGTAGAATTTAAGAACAAGGCCTTAAAAAATCTACGTATAATGGAAAAACGAGACCTTTCAAGTCTCGTTTTTCATTGTGCGTATAACTTTACATTCTTTTACGTTGTAGTAGAGAAAGCATTTTTTTGCATTTTCATCAATTATTTCCCCGCTTACGGCTATTGGTACTGCGGGTGGACAGCTTGAACTGTCGTTGGCAAGTATTCTTCCCTCGCAATCCGAAACGTTGAGAGATTCCCACGGTGAGAAGCTTGCCTCTCTTACAGAAAGAGCTTTTTTTAGTTTTTTAAACGGAGGAGGAGTTTCTTTTATCGGGTCTTTTTTCTCTACGGAAAGAAGGGCATCCTCTATACGTTTAAGCTCAAGATCCGTAAACTCCGGGCTGAGCATCATTACCAGAAAATCGGGGTCGGAAAATTCGCATACGATGTTTTCGTTAAGTAGGATATCCGCCAGCTCTCTTCCGCGGTATCCGTAAGACTTAGCTTTTATACTGATCTTTAAGGCTTCGTTTCCGTAAAGCTCGTAGCCTCTGTCCGCGAGCCTGTTTTTCAAAAGCGTGACTTTTTTGTTAAAGCTGTGCAAACGTTCACAGTACCCGCTTGTGATGTATTCATTTACTCTGTCAAGGGATGCGAGTATAAGGTATGATGGGCTTGTGGAACCGAAGTTGATAAGCGCTGACTTGGCATTATTTTTAAAGAAAGGGTCAAGTTCTCGGGATATATGCAGATATGCTCCTCCCGTCAGAACCGGAAGAGTCTTATGGGCTGAATCGCAGCAGATATCTGCCCCCAAATCGATAGGATGCATTGAACTTTCGAGAAATTTTAGATATGCACCGTGAGCATTGTCAACGGCAAGCAGGACTCCGTATTTTTTACATATTTTCGAAAGGGCGGCTATATCTGCGGTATTTCCGAGATAATCGGGGCTTGTTATGTAAAGAACTGTGGGAAGTCTTTCTGCTTTACCGAAACGTTCTTCAAGCTCATTAATATCTGCAGTGCAGGAAAGGTAGGATTCCTCCTCTCCCGGATATATCCATTCCACATCTGCCTCAAGCATCGCAATGGCACTTAAAAATGATCTGTGGACATTTCTGCAAGCAAGTATGAGAGGCCGCTCCCCTTTTGATATTCCATAAAGGCAGCAAAGATAGAGCATAGCTCTTATACAGAGAGAAGAGCCCTCTGTAGAGTAAAAAGTATCGGAATTAAAGAGCGCAGATACATTGTCTTCGCTTTCCTTTATTATTCCGTTTGCCTCGTAAAGACTGTCTGCACCGTCTATCTCTGTTATATCCAAGGTTTCATATCCCAGTAAAGTCTTACCTTTATGACCGGGCATATGCAGACGGAGAGCCTTGCTTTTGGAATATTCAAGTAAAAAATCCCATATAGGCGTATTCATTAGATATCTCCCAAAGCTCTTGCAACCGCTACCATTATGGCACATTCCATACGCTTACGGAAAAGTTTGCAGCCGTATTCGTATACACCCGTGACGGAACCGGTTGCGTGATATGCATTTGCAGCGCATCCGCCAGAGCAGTAG
>SVSF01000150.1 GCA_015064425.1 Oscillospiraceae bacterium
TATCTTGTATATTTCTATGAGTTTGCTTGTGCGGTCTCCGGATATACTTTAGGGGTTAATCCTTTTGACCAGCCCGGCGTAGAAGGCTACAAGAAGAACATGTATGCTCTGCTTGGTAAACCCGGTGCGGAGAATGAAGAAAGAAGAAAAGAATTACTTGCCCGTTTGCAGGCGTGATTCTTTCTATAAAAATAACAGTATCCATATCACTACACCAAAATGGAGGAAGAAAATATGTTAAAACTTATTATCGGCGTAAAAGGTACCGGAAAGACAAAGCGTTTGATCCAGATGGTAAACGGAGCTCTTGAAAGTACAAAAGGAAACGTTGTCGTTGTTGAAAAGGGTGATAAGCTCATCCATGAGATCAAATATACGGCTCGTTTAATAGATACTGATAAATATTCAATAGATACAGCAGAAAAGCTTTACGGATTCCTTGCAGGAGTTTGCGCAAGCAACTATGATGTAACAGATGTGTTCGTTGACGGCACGCTTAAGATCTGCGGCAGCCTCGATGCATTCTTAGAGATCGCTGAAAAGGCAAACGGAATAACAGATCACGGTGTAAACCTTGTAGTTACGGTGTCTGCACCTGCTGAAGACATTCCCGAAGCATTTAAAAAGTACGTTATTGAATAAGGATCCGAAACTATTAGGGGTATGTTCTAAGTACGGTTTCGATAAAAAAGGTGCAGTTCAAAAAACGCACCTTTTTTGTTACATTATCATAAAAATATAGCGGCAGGGAAGTATCCCTGCCGTTTTGCTTATGAGTAGAAATCGTGGTTTCCGACCGTAAATTCAAAAGTTCTTGTATCACATACCCATGTGGAGGTAGCAATGGATTCTCTTATAAAATACTGTATATCGCGAGATAACGAATAGCCGTCAAGGCAAAGCTTTGCAGCTATTATACTTTCTTCACTCGGTTCATTGTAAATACTTTTGTTTTTTACGGGTGTGAATTGGTATATATCTTTATATTTCTGAAATATAACGGCTCTTATCGTATCGGGAAATTCTTTACTGTTTACTCGGTTCAGCACTACGTTCCCTACGGCGATCTTACCCTCAAGAGGCTCACCGCAGGATTCTGCATGAATTATTCTGGAAAGCCAATACAGATCCCTTCTGTTGTAAAAATCACGTCCATGCTCAATTTTTCCGCTTCCTTTTTTAATGTGGACAGAGCCGGCCTCGCTGTTCCAACTTACATTGGCATCAAAAGCTTTTGCAATACTTCGGATGGGAACGTAAAGACTTCCCCCTATAAGTATATTTTTTGGTCCGCCCAGATACCTTCCGTTTGCTTCTAAGTATATGCTGTCTGCTTTGGCTGATATTCTTATTCCCACTCCGCTTATATTTGCAGTAGAGCAGTCATTGTTCCAAACTATTCGGGAACTTTTACTCATAAGTTTTACAAAGGCTCGTATGGGTACGTATGTCGTTCCGTTGATCAGACAACCTTCGAGTTCTGTGTTTTCCCCCTCAAGGAACACTGTAACAGAAGAATGTTCTTCTCCTGAAACGACGAGAGAGAAACTTATTGTCAGCACTGCCGCAATAAGAAATATTGCGAGTATCTTTCTTCGAGTAATAATAAAAAATACCTCCGTTTCCATTATTTATCCTTCAGTGGGATTATTGCCTAAAGCATGTCCGTTATACATATATTGTATAAGATTGGTTGCTTTTCGGCAATGCATAATGATTGGAAATGGAGGTATTTTATTGTAATACGTGGAACTATGGATCTATTTGTCGCTTCCTTCGGCTATGCCCGAAACGATCTTGCTGTCGAAATCAAGGAGAGATGAAAGAATATAATTGCTTACATACATCCCTTTGAGAGTAAATGCATATCCGTGAGTTGTTTGCTTCATAAACCCGCCTTCCACATACAGGGGGAGCTCCTTTTTGAACATTTCGTCAAAATCCATACCGAACTTTTCTTTGAAGACTTCGGTATTAATGCCTCTTTTCAGACGAAGCTGAAGCATTATGTATTCTCCTACTCGTTCTTTAGGTGTGATAAGATATTTCTCGTCGCAAAGATCAGTTTCTGATCTTTCATGCTCGAGAGCTTTGATATATAAGGATATATCCTTTTTGAAGGAAAATCTTGTATCGTTAAAATATGAGTGAGCTCCGGGACCGAGCCCCAAATATTCCTCACAGTTCCAATATTTGAGGTTATGCTTGCATTCGTAACCGGGTTTTGCAAAATTACTTATCTCATACTGTTTATAACCCCTTGAATCAAGGAATTCGACTGCTTTTTGATACATTTCGAATTCCACGTCCTCATCGGGGAGATCTAGACTGTCACGCCTTTTTGCAAAATCAGTACCTTCCTCTATTTTAAGCGCATATAAAGAAATATGCTCGGGATCTAACTCTGACACAGCGTTCAGAGTCGTCATAAGAGACTCAACAGTCTGTCCGGGGATGCCGTACATAAGGTCGATGTTTATATTCTTTATTCCAACATGTCTCGCTCTTTTAAAGCACTTGCTTGCATCCTTGAAATTATGTATTCTTCCGAGAGCTTTAAGCTCTTCGTCATTAGCGCTTTGTACACCGATGCTGATGCGGTTGATGCCGTTGGCTTTATATCTTCTGAACGTGGCGGTATCTATGGTAGCGGGATTTACCTCCATAGTATATTCGGCATTTTTGGAAGGGAGAAAATTCTTTCTTATTCCGTACAATATATCCAACATATCGGCTCTCTTCATAGATGAGGGCGTACCTCCGCCGATAAATATCGTGTCCAGCTCTCGCTCCTTTACACTTTCGCTGTAATCCTCCATATGCAAAAGGAGAGCGTTCACATATCTTTCGTGATCTTCACAACCTGCTATAGAATAGAAGTCACAGTATGCACATTTACTTTTGCAAAACGGTATATGAATATAAAGACCGAGTTTTTCGGGCATTCTTATCTTTTCCTTTCGTTTAATCGTCATCACCGAGCTTGAGTACAGACATAAATGCTTCGGGTGTTACCTGTACAGAGCCTAGCTGACGCATTTTCTTTTTACCTTCTTTTTGTTTTTCGAGGAGCTTCTTCTTTCTCGTTATAT
>SVSF01000017.1 GCA_015064425.1 Oscillospiraceae bacterium
CCGAAAAAGTCAGTGTTTGTGGGGGTTTTCGGCTCTTCTCGAAAATTATACGCCGAGCGTGGTGATTGAGTCCCGAAACTGGCGCGCTACCAACTGCGCTACACCTCGAAATATTCGGCTCAATAATTGTAACAAAATAAGTTTGTCTTGTCAAGCATTATATGAAAATTATTAATTCCGCAGCGATCCATTGAAGATTACTGCGGAATTGGTCGTTTTATCCTAAAAGTACGTCGGATATAAGCATTATACAGAAACCGACCAGCAGAGCATAGGTGGCACCTCTCTCGCTTCCGTGGGCATGGGTTTCGGGAATCATTTCATCGCTGATAACGTACAGCATAGTACCTCCCGCAAATGCCAGGGCAAATGGAAGTATAAAGGAGGATATACTTACTGCGAAGAATCCTATAAAAGTACCTACTACCTCCACAAGTCCGGTTATCATAGCACATATGAAGGTCTTTTTCGGTGTAACGCCTGATGCAAGCATCGGACCTATGATCACCATCCCTTCCGGGATGTTTTGCAACGCTATTCCTCCCGCTATAAGAAGTGCCTGAGATGTGTCTCCAGAGCCGAAGCCAACACCTGCGGCAATACCCTCGGGGAGATTATGTATTGCAATAGCGGTAACAAACAAAAGCACTTTACTTAAATTTGTATTATTATGTTCCTCTATATCAGTACCTACAAGCTTATGTAAGTGAGGTACAAGCTTATCAATAAGATTAAGACAGAGTGCCCCCGCAAATATGCCAGCAACTGTGGTGAGTATACCGAATTTTCCTCCGTATTCAAGAGAGGGGAGTATAAGTCCCAAAACCGCAGCAGAAAGCATTACTCCCGCTGCAAACGAAAGCACTATGTCGGAAAATTTGTGGGATATATTTTTAAATAAAAAACCTATAACCGCTCCTATGACGGTAGCTCCGCCTACGCCTAATGCCGTAAGAAGTACAAGTTCCATTCTCTTCTCCTAAAAATCGTTCCCGCATTAAACGCTTTCCTTGTTTAATGCGGGAATCGGAATATTTACTCTGCTTCGCTAAAGTTGTCTTTATCTACGCCGCAAAGAGGGCAAACAAAATCTTCGGGAAGATCTTCAAAATGTGTGCCGGGTTCGATTCCATTATCGGGATCGCCTACTTCGGGATCGTATTCCCATCCGCATACGTCGCATACGTATTTCATTTTTTTATTCTCCTTTGTGTTTTATTTTATAATACAAGTGACGGAGCATTATATACTCTTGCCGCAAGTTCCTGGTTTAACATATAGAGGCTCTTGGGATCTGATCCGAAAAGCTCCATTTTTGTAATAAGATCATTGGCGTTGGTTTCTTCCTCACCCTGTTCCTTGACAAACCAGTCGAGGAACTGCATTGTACGGAAATCTCTTACGTCGTAAGCGGCACCGTAAATATCGTTTATAAGGGAAGTAACGTATTTTTCGTGTTCGAGACCTGCTTTAAGAACATCAATGTGCTCTTTAAATACCTTATCGGGCTTTGCAATCGCATCGAGAGTAACTGTCTGGTCTTCATTCTGGAGATAGGTGTAGAAGAGTATTGCGTGGTCTCTTTCTTCCTGTGCCTGTATCATATACCAGTTTGCAAATCCGTCAAGACCTACTGATTTGAAATAATTGGAAAAATCGAGATAGAGATATGCTGAATAAAATTCTTTGTTTATCTGTTGGTTAAGCAATTCGTGTACTTTTGCGTCCATAATGATCTCCTTTTTATATTTGTTCTATATTATTTCCCATTAAAAGATCGGAAAGTATGCCCATTACTTTATCGTAACATCCACCGCAACCGGTAGAGCAGTGTGTCGTATCCTTTACGCTTTCGAAAGCTTCAAGAACGTCACTGAATTTCTTGCTGTCTTCAAGTGCAGATGCTATATCGAAGTAACTTACTTTGTTGCATTTGCATACGATATAGTTTTCATGCTTGGATGCAGGCTCCTCGGAAATGCTGCATTCAGTCTCATTTTTGCGGATTTCAATATCTTTCTTCCAAAGACCGTGAAGATTGCAATATGCATAAACCGCAACAGGCTCTTCGTTTGTGAGAGCGAAGGTAACTATCGGTTCTTCACCTGCTTCAAGACATTTACGCTGTCCACCCTTATCGGTCTGAAGGTATACCCAAAGTATGCTGTGCTCAGCCGTCATAGGATGAGCAACGGATCCTATTGTAACCTTGACGAGGTTTCCGAATATTTCAACAACGGGAATATGCTTTTCGTGGCTGGCCTCTACTGTTCCGGGCTCAAGCTTTGTCATTTTCTGACCGCAGCACATCATGGGAACTCCTGCATCGTGAACCATTCCTATTATGTTTCCGCAGTGCTCGCAAATATAAAATCTGTTATCACACATTTTTTGCCTCCGTGAATTTTATCTGCTTTATGCAGTAATTTCTTTGCAGATATTATTCTACAACATATTTATTCAAATTTCCATAGGTAAAATGGAAATTTTTATTTTTCTTTCGTTGACATACAAGTTTTTCTCATTTATAATTTTGATATATAGCTGACGGAGGTGCCGATATCTTGAAAATAATCGTTTTGTCTGAAAACACGTGCTCGTGCAGAGACTATAAATCGGAACACGGACTATCGCTTTATATAGAGACCGATGGTCAAAAAATTCTTTTTGACATGGGTCAGTCGGATATTTTTCTCAGGAATTCTGAAAAACTTGGTATTGATCTTTCCTCTGTGAATTTTGCAGTCCTTTCTCACGGTCACTACGACCACGGAGGAGGACTCGGTGCTTTCCTAAAAAAGAACGATAGCGCTCCCGTATACATAAACTCTCACGCATTTGAACCGCATTATAACGGTAGCGGTAAATATAACGGTCTTGATCGGGAGCTGCTTAGATACGAAAGGATCATTTTTGTTGACGACAAGACATGTCTCGGTAACGGAATATGCGTTGATCCGTGCAAGGAAATGAAAATTATACGTAATTTTGATAACTTTGGTCTCGGTATGCTTGAAAATGACGTGATCATAGCTGATGATTTCCGTCATGAGCAATACCTGATCATTGAAGAATACGGTAAGAGGATATTGATAAGCGGGTGTTCTCACAGAGGTGTCATAAATATTTTGAATCACTACCGCCCGGATGTTTTTGTGGGAGGCTTCCACTTTTTTAAGATGGATCCCGGTGAGGAACTTTTATCTATGGCGAAGGAACTTAAGAAATATTCTGCTATATATTACACATGTCATTGTACGGGAAGGGAACAGTTTGATTTTATAAAAAATGAGGTCCCGTATCTAAATTATATTTCAGCCGGTGACGTAATAGATATATGAGCGTTGCTTACGTTTTGCAAAATGTATTTGCCTTGGGTAAGGCTCAAGTTCTGCGCCTGACATAAGACCCCGATCATAATCGTCTTAATTTATAAACTATCTGAAAGGATATTTTTATGGGAAGAAATATGTTTGAATCCGTATATTCGGAAATGTTTCCTTTCTGGTCTGAGATCTCCGATGAGGACAAAGATCACATTTGTAATAATTCTCTTGCATTAAGCTATCCCAAAGGATGCAGGATCCACGACGGCAACGAATGTTCAGGCGTGATCTTTGTGAAAAGCGGATGCCTCAGAGTATACATACTTTCCGAAGAGGGGAGGGAGATAACCCTTTACCGCCTCCATTCGGGAAATATGTGTATGCTATCCGCGTCCTGTGTTATACAGGCGATAACCTTTGATGTTAACGTAGATGCCGAAGAGAACAGCGAATGTTACGTTATAAGCGGATCAGCTTTTGCCGCAGTTTCGGAACGCGATCCGAAAATAAAGATCTTTGCACTGGAAACTGCCGTCAGCCGTTTTTCTGACGTAATGTGGGTAATGCAGCAGATATTGTTTATGAGTATGGACAAGCGTCTTGCAATCTTTCTTTCGGACGAATCGTCGAGAACGGGTTCCGATACGGTATTGCTTACTCATGAACAGATAGCTAAATATATGGGCTCTGCCCGCGAGGTCGTGTCAAGAACTTTGAAATATTTTGTGTCCGACGGAATAGTTGAGCTTTCGCGCAAGGGCGTAAAGATAATTGATAAAAAGCGTCTTAAAGCCTTATGCTTCTAACATTTTGAGTATCTGTGCTTTGGGTTTTGCACCAACGGATCTGCTTGCTTCTTTTCCGTCTTTCATGATCACGAGAGTGGGGATACTGCTTACACCAAATTTAAGTGCAAGCTCAAGCTCATCGTCTACGTTTATCTTCGCAATAAGATACTGAGGATTTTCTTCAGCTATCTCTTCAATGATGGGCGAGAGCATAGCGCAGGGGCCGCACCAATCTGCATAAAAGTCGATAAGAACTGTTTTTTCACTTTTTTCAAGTTCTTCATAATTTTCTTTATTTACTTTAAGTACTGACATATTGTAATACTTCCTTTCTTTGTTTGTGTTTTTATTATACCCGCAAAGTGAATTTTTTTCCGTGACAAAGTCACGTTTTTGCAAAAAAAATCGGACCGTTTTGTAGGTCCGATTTTTTATCTGATCTCTACGGTTACCTTCTTGTCGATGGTGTTTGCCGCAGATTTCATAAGTGTACGGATAGCTTTGGCAATTCTTCCGTGCTTACCGATAACTTTACCCATATCGTCGGGAGCAACGTTGAGTACAAGGAGTATCTCGCTGTCTGTCTCTGTCTGAAGTACGGTAACGTCCTCGGGATTATCTACGATAGAACGCGCGATCTCAGCAAGAAGCTGTTTAAGTACGACCATTGCTTCCTCCGTATATTACTTAAGAATATCGCTCTTCTTAAGCAAAGCTCTTACGGTCTCTGTGGGGATAGCGCCGTTAGCAAGCCACTTTTCAGCCTTCTCAGCGTTGATGTTGATCTCAGCAGGATCTGTAAGGGGGTTGTAGTAACCGATCTCTTCGATGAATTTTCCGTCTCTGGGGTATCTGGAATCAGCAACAACTACACGGTAGAAAGGAGCCTTCTTTGCGCCCATTCTCTTAAGTCTGATCTTTACCATTTTGAATTTCCTCCGTTTAATAAATATTTAAAAATTTTGTTTTTTTATTGTCAGAAAGGCATAAAGCCTTTTCTTGAAAACTTCTTTTGCATACCCTTACCGCTGAATTTTTTCATAAGGGTCTTTATCTGATCAAAATTTTTCAAAAGTCGGTTTACTTCTTCGACGGTAGTTCCCGAGCCTTTTGCGATCCTTATCTTTCTTGATGCATTTATGATCTCAGGCTTATCCCTTTCTTTTTGCGTCATAGAAAGGATGATAGCTTCGGTTCTGTCTATTTGCTTTTCGTCTATCTTTGCATCCTTTAATGCGGAAGGCTTCATTCCGGGCATCATCGCCATAAGCTGATCCATGGATCCCATATTTTTTATCTGTCTGAATTGCTCCATAAAATCAGTAAGCGTGAAGCTTGATTCTCTTATCTTTTTTTCAAGTTCCAAAGCTTTCTTTTCGTCGTACGCCTGCTCGGCTTTTTCGATGAGAGAAAGAACGTCGCCCATGCCGAGTATTCTTGATGCCATTCTGTCGGGATGGAACGGTTCGATCGTGTCGAGCTTTTCTCCGGTGCCTATAAATTTTATAGGCTTTCCCGTAACGTGTCTTACAGACAGTGCGGCGCCGCCTCTGGTATCGCCGTCAAGCTTTGTGAGGATAACACCTGTTATGTCAAGAAGCTCGTTGAAGCTCTTTGCAACGTTTACGGCATCCTGACCCGTCATTGAGTCAACGACCAGAAGTATTTCATCGGGATTGACTGCTTCTTTTATATCAGTAAGTTCCTTCATCAGTTCTTCATCAACGTGAAGACGTCCCGCGGTATCTATAAATACCATGTCGAACTGATTTTTTTTCGCATACTCTATTGCAGCCTTTGAAATATCCACGGGTGATAGTTTGTCACCCATCTGGAAGACAGGTATACCGAGCTGTTCTCCGACGATTTCAAGCTGCTTGATAGCTGCAGGTCTGTAAACGTCGCAGGCTACAAGCAAGGGACGTTTGCCCTGCTTTTTGTACATACCCGCAAGTTTACCGCTATGGGTGGTCTTACCGGAGCCCTGTAGACCTGTCATAAGTACCACCGTAGGAGGCTGAGATGATATATTAAGCTTCGCCTGGGTGGTTCCCATAAGGGCGGTGAGCTCTTCGTTTACAATTTTGATTATCTGCTGAGAGGGAACCAGGCTTTCCAACACCTGAGAGCCTATAGCTCGTTCCGTTACGGTCTTTATAAAATCTTTTACGACCTTAAAGTTAACGTCAGCTTCGAGAAGAGCAAGCTTTACTTCTCTCATACCTTCTTTAACGTCAGCTTCGGTAAGTTTGCCTTTATTTCTGAATTTCTTAAAGGCGGCCGCTAACTTGTCGGATAAATTTTCTAACATGTTTATGACCCATCCTTCATTACTTATTTGTGCGATACTGTATTTACGCCAGTATTCGTTGTGCTATTGAATAGATCTCTTCGGACTCTTTTTCGTTTATGCCTTCTATAGATCTGACACAGTTCATGATCCTTTGCACGTCGCTTTGCATTTCCTCGAACTTTTCCATAAGTCCAAGCTTTTCTTCAAAGGAGCAGAGAAGGGTCTTGCCCTTTTCTATACTGTCTCTCACGCCTTGTCTGGTTATACCTACCTCTTCGGATATTTCCGAGAGTGATAAGTCATCGTTAAAATACATCTGACAGATATCTCTCTGCCTGTCGCTGAGCAGATTGCCGTAAAAGTCAAGCAGTCTGCTGATACGCAGATTTTCACTTATATCCTGACTCATACAGAGCTCCTTTCAAGGCTGTAAAGCAAAACACTTTACAGAGTATAACATAGCTTATATCTTTTGTCAATACCTCTGTTATATTATTTTGATAAAAACATTTACCGTTGCACTTGAAAAAAGAGCGGATATATGATAATATATATTGTTAGTATTGAAAAAATAAAAGGATTGAAGATCATGTTTGAATTAAAACAGCAGTTAGCTTCAAAATTGCTCGGCATACTCAACGAGGAAAACCCGGATAACGGGCTTGATACGGATGCTGTCCTTGCAATGTTTGAATATCCTCCGGATCCTGCTATGGGAGATATTGCCTTCCCTTGTTTCAAGCTCAGCAGGATATTGAGAAAAGCTCCTCCGCTTATAGCACAGAGCCTTAAGGAGAAGTTTTCGGATAAGGGCTTTTCCAAAGTAGACTCCGTTGGAGGGTACCTTAACTTTTACGTAAGTGATGAATTTTATACCAAGACTCTTCTCGGAAAGGTACTTACCGAAAAAGAGAATTTCGGTTCTTCAAAGGAAGGCTGCGGGAAGACCGTAGTTCTCGACTATTCGTCTCCCAACGTTGCAAAGCCTTTCCACATCGGACATCTCGGCACAACGGTCATAGGCCATTCTCTTAAGCTTCTCCACGAGTTCGCAGGATATAAGTGCATCGGTATAAATCATCTCGGAGATTGGGGCACTCAATTCGGAAAGCTCATAGTGGCTTATCGTAAATGGGGCGACAGAGCTTTGATCGAAGAAAAGCAGATAGACGGTCTTGTTGAACTCTATGTAAAATTCCATACAGAGGCTGAAAAGGACCCTTCGCTTGAGGATCTTGCGAGAGCGGAATTTACGAAGCTTGAACACCATGACCCCGAGAATACGGAGCTTTGGAAATGGTTCATAGATATCAGCATCAAAGAATATAACAGAACCTACAAGCAGCTTGGTATAGAGTTTGATTACTATCTCGGAGAGAGCTTTTATTCCGATAAGATGCCCGAGCAGGTGCAGATACTGAAGGATAAGGAACTTCTTAAAATAGACGACGGTGCTTCTATTGTTGATCTTGAGGCATACGGAATGCCCCCATGTCTTATACTTAAAAAGGACGGCTCCACGCTCTATCCCACCAGAGATATTTCTGCGGCGGTATACAGAAAGAAAACTTACGATTTTGATAAATGTATCTATGTCACTTCTGCGGGACAGAGCCTCCATTTTGCACAGTGGTTTAAAGTAATGGAACTTATGGGATATGATTGGGCGAACGAGCTTATCCACGTTCCTTATGGTACGGTAAGCATAAACGGAGCAAAACTTGCTACCAGAACTGGTAACGTAGTGCTGCTTAAAGATCTTTTTGCTATGGCTATCGAAAAGGTAAGCGATATCATTACTGAAAAGAATCCCGATCTCAAAGATAAAGAAGCTGTATCTGAGGCGGTGGGGGTTGGCGCAATAGTCTTCCACTATTTGCAGAATTCAAGGATCAAGGATATAAACTTTGTTCTTGAAGATGCATTGAGCTTTGATGGGAATACAGGACCTTATGCACAGTACACTTATGCAAGGACTTGCAGTATTTTGGAAAAATCCGAGAGCGGTATAACTCTTACGGAATGCGAGTCTTACACAAAGGAAGAAACAGACGTTTTAAAAACACTTTCTTTGTTCCCCGAAAAGGTATCTGCGGCTCTCAGAGACAGTGAGCCTTCGGTAATTACAAGATATATATTCGACGTATGTGCTTCGTACAACAGATTCTATCACGAATGCAAGATACTCAATGCAGAAGATGAAAACGTAAAGAGCTTCAGAGTAGCTCTTACCGCTGCGGTAAGATATGTTCTCGGTACCGCATTGAAGCTCATCTGTATGAAGACTCCCGAAAAGATATAACAAATATAACGAAAGAACGGTGAAATATAATGTCAGGACATAGCAAATGGAGTAATATTAAGCATAAGAAAGAAAAAACTGACGCTCAAAGAGCCAAGGTATTTACAAAGATCGGTAAGGAGATCTCTATCGCTGTAAGAGAGGGCGGTCCGGAACCCACTTCCAACTCGAAGCTTAAGGATCTTATTCAGAAAGCAAAGTCTCTTAACGTTCCCAACGATAATATTGACAGAATAATCAAAAAGGCAAGCGGAGCAGATGCAGTAGAATACGAAGAGCTCACATATGAAGGATACGGTCCTTCGGGCGTTGCCGTTATAGTTACCGCTACCACAGATAACAGAAACAGGACCGGCGGTGATCTCCGCCACTACTTTGACAAGTTTGGCGGCAATCTCGGGCAGACCGGTTGCGTAAGCTTTATGTTTGATGACAAGGGTATTATCATCATCGAGGATGAGGACGGCAAGATAGCTGAAGATAAGCTTATGGAAGATGCGCTTGAAGCGGGAGCAGAGGATTTTTCTGCCGAAGATGGTGCATTTGAGATAACTACAGAACCCGGTGATCTTGAGGCTATAAGAGATGCTCTTATCGAGAAAGGTTATGTTATAAGTTCGGCAGAACTTGACAAGATACCCCAGAGCTACGTTACTCTTACAGATGAAGAAGATATAAGACATATGGAACTTCTTATTGAACATCTTGAAGATAATGATGATGTTCAGGATGTATACCATAACTGGGAAACAGAAGAATAAAGAATATCAGCCATCCCCTAAAGATGGCTGATATTTATTACGTAAATATTAAAGGTGAGCTGTAATGAAAAAAATTTTATTCAGAGTTATAATTGCGGCGCTCATATCCGTTATTTTTTTAACTGCGGCGATAAATATTTATATGATTGCCGCTGGGGCAGGGAAGATCTTATCCGCGGAGGAAGCGGCTGAACTTTTCGGTATAGACTGTATTATGGTTTTGGGAGCCAGTGTTGAACCTGACGGAAGTCCGAGTCCGATGCTTGAAGACAGAATAATACAAGGAATAAACGTGTATAGAAGCGGCGTGTGCGGAACATTGCTGATGAGCGGAGACGGAAGGAGCAACGACTACAATGAGGTAGACACTATGACTGCATATGCTCTCAAAAGCTCTGTGCCTGCGGAAGAGCTTTTCGGCGATATTTACGGACTGTCTACTTATGATAGCGTGTATAGAGTTAGGGAGATATACGGAGCGAAAAGAATAATTGTTGTAACTCAAAGTTATCATCTTTACAGAGCTCTCTACATTGCGGATGTACTCGGAATAGAAGCTTACGGTGTATCTGCGGATCTGAGGACCTATTCCGCACAACCCAGGCAAGACGTAAGAGAGGTCCTTGCAAGAGTAAAGGATTTCTTTAAGGGAATAATAGGCCCCGAATCTGATTACACGATACCTTCGGAGTAAAAGTAACTGCTTTATATTGCGGAAAATATAGCGGTATTCGGTTTGATTCGGATATCGCTGTATTGATTTTACCGATGAGAGCTTAAAAATTACCGATGAAGCAAAGGTCAACATTTCTTCGCTTTCATATGATATGATCGTATTGAAATATAAAGCGGAGGGAAAAAATGTGCATTATAAAAACGACAGATCTTGTTAAGAAATACGGGAATTTTACCGCAGTAGACAATTTGTGCCTGAACATAAAGAAAGGTGAATTATTTTCGCTGCTTGGATTAAACGGTGCGGGAAAAACGACTACGATAAAAATGCTTACTTGCCTTACGAGACCAACGTCCGGTGAGGCAGCGGTAGGCGGATACAGTATTACAGAGGACGCAGAACGAATAAAGCATCTTATAGGAGTATCTCCGCAGGCAACTGCCGTTGCACCGAATCTTTCGGTTAGGGAAAATCTTGAACTGATTTGCGGAATTTACGGATTTTCAAAAGAAAAATCAAAAGCAAAGATAAGGGAACTTTCCGAATGCTTTTCTTTGGATACGGTTTTGCGAAAAAAAGCGGGGAAACTTTCAGGTGGATTTAAACGTCGTGTCAGCATTGCGATGTCAATGATCGGAGAGCCCGAAATACTGTTCCTTGATGAGCCCACCTTGGGACTTGACGTGATTGCAAGACGGGAGTTATGGGAAACTATACGCTCGTTAAAAGGAAAGATAACGATAATTCTTACTACCCATTATATGGAGGAGGCGGAAACTCTTTCCGACCGGATAGGAATCATTAAAAACGGAAAATTACTCGCAGTAGGAACGGTCAGTGAGTTAAATGAAATGGCAGAGACCGATGAGCTCGAAACGGCTTTTATCTCAATTGTAAAGGGGGATGTACAGTGAGAACGATCGCATTTATTAAAAGATGCTTTAAAGAGATATTAAGGGATCCGTTAAATATTTTCTTCGGATTGGGATTTCCCTTGGTATTACTGTTTCTTCTCAATGCATTACAAGCCAATATACCAGTAGGTTTATTTGAGATAGATAAGCTTACGCCGGGTATTGCGGTATTTGGACTTTCGTTTATGACGCTGTTCTCGGCAACCTTGGTATCAAAAGACCGTGAAAGTGCATTTTTACAAAGACTTTATACGACCCCCCTTTGCAGTTTTGATTTTATTGCCGGATATATGCTTCCAATCTTACCTATTTCCCTGGGACAGACGACCATATGCTATCTTTTTGCCGTTCTTTTGGGGCTAAGCCCAAGTATAAATATGATCTATGCTCTTGTCGGTATGATCCCTATAGCGGTTTTATATGTGGCTCTCGGAGTTTTGTGCGGCAGTATTTTAGGAGTAAAGCAAACGGGAGGAATATGCGGTGCTTTGTTTACTAATCTGTCTGCCTGGCTTTCGGGAATATGGTTTGATATTGGACTTATGGGAAGCCACTTTAAAAGTTTCGCAAATGCACTTCCTTTTGTACATGCGGTAGAGATGGAGAGGGCACTGTTCAAAGGCGATTTTTATCTTGCATCGGAACATATTCTGCCGGTGTTGTTATACGCTTTGGGCACGGTATTTGCGGCAGTGTTTTGCTTTTTGATACAAATGAAAAAACAGTAAGGAAGTAGATCTATGATATACAAGCTCATTATTGACAAGGATGCTGATGAAGAAATAATCGCTGTGGTCCATGGTCCGTCTGACCTTACACGGCAGATAGAGGATCTTGTCCGTAATTACACAGGTACGGACTGTATTATGGGTTACCGTGATGATGCTATAAAAAGACTCTCTTTCGGTGAAATAGAGTGCATTACGGTAATTGACAGAAAAGTGGTTGCCATCGATGCCTGCGGTATACAGTATCGTGTTCAAGATAGGCTTAAAGATCTTGAAAATATACTGCCCACATATTTTATCCGTATCAATAAATCATCTATTGCCAACGAGCTGAGAATACTGCGATTTAATGCGGTATTCAGCGGAGGCGTTGACGCCGTATTTCAATGCGGATACCGTGAATACGTATCAAGACGTTGCTTTGCGGAAATAAGAAGGAGGTATGAAAAAATATGAAAAAGTTTATTTTTGAATTTATTCGCCGCGGTATGGTAGCAAGCGGATTCGGACCTATAGCTCTTGCGGTGGTGTATATGGCCTTGAAGCACTTTGGAAAAATCGAAACGTTAAATGTTGAAGAAGTATCTGTCGGAATTCTTTCTCTTACGGCGCTTGCTTTTATCGCAGGTGCTATGAATGTTTTATATCATATAGACCGCTTACCGTTGATGTTGGCAATACTGATACACGGGGTAGTTCTGTATTTCGGATATCTCGGTACTTATTTAATAAACGGTTGGCTGAATATGAGCAGGGTATCTTTCTTGATGTTTACAGTTATATTCGTTGTCGGTTATTTTGCAATCTGGGCGGTCATTTATTCTGTTACAAAAAAGGATACTTCAAGACTCAACGAAAAGCTGATGAAGAACAGACAACGTGTGGAAAATGAATAGATGTTTTTTAAAAATAATGGAGGCGGTATGACAAAAAGTCATGCCGCCTCTTTGATTTTTCAAGATTAAGACCTTATCTGATTCCGTAATTTTCTATTACATAATCCATATCCTTGTCGCCGCGTCCGGAGAGGCAGAGAAGAATAGAACCTCTTTTCATTTCTTTTGCGAGCTTCATTGCATATGCAACTGCATGGCTGCTTTCAATTGCGGGAATAATACCCTCAAGTCTCGAAAGCTTAAAGAAAGCATCTATAGCTTCGTCATCGTTTATCATATCATATTTAACTCTGCCGATACTGTGCCAGAATGCATGCTCGGGGCCGCTTGAGGGATAGTCAAGACCGCTGGCGACTGAATAGACGGGAGCGGGTTCTCCGTTTTCATCTTTCAGCATAATGCTGTTGAATCCATGCATGATTCCTTCCGTGCCGAAGTTTATGCTTGCCGCATGGTCACCCAGCTTTGCGCCCTTACCAAGGGGTTCAACACCGTATATATCAACAGGCTCATTTACAAATCCCGAGAAAAGCCCCGCTGCGTTGGAACCTCCGCCTACACATGCCACGACTGCATCGGGGAGCTCACCTGTCATACTTACAAATTGATCCTTTGCCTCAATTCCGACTACACTTTGAAAATCTCTTACCATAAGAGGGAAGGGATGAGGACCGAGAACGGAACCGATACAGTATATGGAATCTCTATATTCTCTTGAGTATGCCTTGAAAGCGGCATCCACTGCTTCTTTAAGAGTTGCAAGTCCTTCGGTGACCTCAATAACGTTTGCTCCGAGTATCTTCATTCTAGAAACGTTAGGCGCCTGCTTCTTTATATCTACGGCACCCATATAAATATCACACTTAAGCCCGAAGAATGCCGCCGCGGTTGCGAGTGCAACGCCGTGCTGTCCTGCGCCCGTTTCTGCGATTACTTTTTTCTTACCCATGTATTTTGCCAAAAGCGCTTCACCCATACAATGGTTAAGCTTGTGTGCTCCCGAGTGATTTAAGTCTTCACGCTTTGCATAAAGCTGAACATTGCCTATGCTTGCGGAGAGTCTTTCGAGATGAGTTATGGGCGTAGGCCTGCCCTGAAATTCTTTTCTTATACGTCTGAGCTCATTTATGAATTTAGCGGATTTACATATTGTAAAATATGCATCCGTTATCTCGTTCATTGCTTTCTGAAGATCTTCCGAAACGTAAGAACCGCCGTAAGGGCCAAAAAAGCCATTTTCATCGGGATATCTTTTTAAATAGTTATTAAAATCAATTCCGCCGAATTCCATTATATATCTCCTTGATATGAAACTTTTGTTTTATAAAAAGATCGGGAGTTTTTCTGACTCCCGATCTCAGAACGCCATTATGATTATTAAAGCAGAAAAAACGTTTTTTGTCAATGGCATTTATATTCTTGAGCGTATTTGGGAAATAAATTCTGCGGTGTTTACCGTTTTTACTTCAACGTCGCCTTGAACCAGAGAAGCGAGATCCTTTGTCATATATCCGTCATTAAGGGTGGAAATGCAGGCATTTTCAAGCTTGTCTGCAAAGCTTACAAGATCATTAAGACCGTCAAGCTCTCCTCTTTTTCTTAACGCGCCGCTCCATGCAAAGATTGTTGCCATAGGGTTAGTGGATGTCGTTTCTCCTTTAAGATATCTGTAGTAATGCTGAGTTACGGTTCCGTGGGCCGCCTCATACTCGTAGTTTCCGTCGGGAGATACAAGCACGGACGTCATCATTGCAAGAGAACCGAAAGCTGTAGATACCATATCGCTCATTACGTCTCCGTCGTAGTTCTTACATGCCCAAACGAATCCGCCTTCACTTCTGATGAGTCTTGCAACAGCATCGTCTATAAGCGTATAGAAATACTTGAGCCCCAATTTTTCAAAATCTTCTTTGTAATACTTGTTATATATGTCCTCGAACAGAAGCTTAAAAGTTTGATCGTATTTTTTGGAAATGGTATCCTTTGTGGAGAACCAAAGATCCTGCTTGTTGCTGAGGGCAAATTTGAAGCATGAGTGTGCAAAGGAAATTATGGAATCATCCTTGTTGAACTGACCCTGAAGTACACCGGGACCTTTAAAATCATATATGGTCTCTTTGAAAGTGCTTCCGTCTTCTGCCGTAAACAGCAACTCTGCTTTTCCGGGACCTTCTACTCTGTATTCCGTAGCCTTGTAAACGTCACCAAAAGCATGTCTCGCTATGGTTATAGGCTTTTTCCAGTTGCGTACCGCGGGCTTGATGAGATCGATAATAATGGGTGTACGGAAAACTGTACCGTCGAGTATAGATCTGATCGTACCGTTGGGACTTTTCCACATCTCGGTAAGATTGTATTCTTCAACTCTCTGCTTGTTGGGAGTTATAGTAGCGCATTTTACGGATACACCGTATTTTTTTGCCGCGTAGGATGCATCAAGAGTAACCTTATCTTTGGTGCGTTCTCTTTCTTCAAGTCCGAGGTCATAATATTCGGTCTTAAGATCAACGAAGGGAAGAATAAGTTCATCCTTGATCATTCTCCATATGATCCTTGTCATTTCATCTCCGTCCATCTCTACGATAGGCGTTTTCATCAGTATTTTTTCCATAGTTACTTACCTGCCTTTGTATAGAGGAGGAGTCCTCCTGCTTTAAGGATATCCTTCTGCCTTTCGGTGAAAGAACAGTTGAGAATGTATTTTTCGTTATTCCTTTCGTTTGTAAGTTCTATCTTGCCATTTTCCATTCCTTTATAAATATCGGCAAGTATGAGCTTGTCATCCTGCGTGAGCTTATCGTAATCTTCGGGATCTTCAAACGTGAGTGGAATTATGCCTGCATTTATAAGATTTGCAACATGGATCCTTGCAAAGCTCTTTGCGATAACGGCTCTTACTCCGAGATAGAGGGGAACCAGGGCGGCATGTTCACGGGATGAACCCTGACCGTAGTTGGAACCGCCTACAATGATGCTCTGACCAAGCGCTTTTGCTCTTTCCGAAAAGCTTTCATCGCATACTGCAAAACAGAATTTTGAAAGATATGGTATGTTTGAACGGTAGGGGAGTATCTTTGCACCTGCAGGCATAATGTGGTCTGTTGTTATGTTATCGCCCACTTTAAGCGCTAATGTTGCTTTGATTGAATCCTCAAGTTCATGTGAGTCGGGGAAGGGTTTTATATTGGGACCGCGAAGTACCTCGAGAGAAGCCGCCTCATCTGTGTTGGCGGGAGAGATAACAGCGCTGTCATCGATTTTGTAAATATCGGGGATTTTTATTTCTGGCATTGTACCAAGCTCTCTCGGATCCGTAATATATCCCGTTATGGCAGCCGCTACTGCAGTTTCCGGGGAAACAAGGTATACATTTCCGTCTTTTGTACCGCTTCTGCCTTCAAAGTTTCTGTTAAAGGTCCTGAGACTTACGCCTGCGGAATTGGGCGAGAATCCCATGCCTATGCATGGACCGCAAGCACATTCAAGAACTCTTGCTCCGGATGCCAGAATATCGTTAAGCGCACTGCTTTCGCAAAGCATGGAAAGGACCTGCTTTGAGCCGGGAGATATAGAAAGGCTTACAGAAGGATCCACGGTTCTTCCCTTAAGAAGAGCAGCTACCTTTAAAAGATCTGCGAGGGAAGAGTTAGTGCAAGATCCTATGCATACCTGATCAACTTTAGTGTCTTTAAGGCTTTTTACTTTAACAACGTTGTCAGGGCTGTGGGGGCAGGCTATAAGGGGTTCAAGAGTGCTAAGGTCTATATCTATGATCTTATCGTATACCACATCCTCATCGCTGGAAAGGGGGACGTAGTCGTTTCCTCTGCCCTGAGCCTTTAAAAACGCCTCGGTGATCTCATCGGAAGGGAATATCGATGTGGTCGCTCCGAGCTCGGTTCCCATATTGGTTATGGTAGCTCTTTCCGGAACAGAGAGCGTTTTTCCAGCTTCACCGCCCCATTCGATAATAGCACCGATCCCGCCTTTTACGGAAAGCAAACGGAGTATTTCAAGACTTACATCTTTTGCGGTAACAAATGGATTAAGTTTTCCTGTAAGATTTACTTTGTACATTTTAGGCATGGTTATATAATACGCGCCGCCGCCCATAGCTACGGCAACATCAAGACCGCCTGCACCGAATGCAAGCATGCCTATACCGCCTCCGGTGGGGGTATGACTGTCCGAACCTATGAGAGTCTTTCCCGGTATGCCGAAGCGTTCAAGGTGTACCTGATGGCAGATACCGTTGCCGGGGCGTGAAAAATAGATGCCGTGTTTTTTTGCAACGCTCTGTATATATCTGTGGTCATCTGCATTTTCAAATCCGCATTGAAGTGTATTGTGATCTATATAGGCAACTGAACGTTCCGTCTTCACGCGTTCTATCCCCATAGTTTCAAATTCCAGATATGCCATCGTTCCGGTCGCATCCTGAGTGAGGGTCTGGTCAATTTTCAGGGCGATTTCGGATCCGGGGATCATTTCTCCGCTTATGAGATGGCTTTTAATTATTTTTTGTGCAATAGTAAGTCCCATATCTTTACCTTCTCTATTTTGTAGAATTTAGAATGTTGATCTTGGCATTTTCGATGTGCTTGACCGCAAGTTTTTCTGCTCTGTCAGCATCATGCTCGGCTAAAGCTTTGTAAATTTCCGTATGTTCCTTTATAGCTTCAGCGGCTCTTTTGTGATTCTCAACTGACATTTTTCTGTATTTCTGTACCTTTCTGTGAAGAGAGGTCAAGGTAGCGGAATATATCATACTTCCGCAATATTCGTAAAGCTTTTCGTGAAAACTGCTATCCAGTTTTTTGATCTGGTCGGACGAATTTTTAGTTGTATAAAATTCCTGCAGATCCAGTATCTCGCCAAGTTCTGCCAGTTGCTCGTCGGTAATTATTTCCGCACAGCGCCTTGTAGCAAGTCCTTCTATTCTGCTTCTGATCTCATATATATCGTAAAGATCCTTAATACCTATACCTATCACTTCGATGCCTTTGCCAATTTCTCTTACAAGATGTTCCTGCTCAAGACGTCTTACGGCTTCTCTGATAGGGGTGCGGCTTACTTCGAGCTCTGAGGACAGCTTAAGTTCCGAAAGAACTTCGCCTCTTTGGTATTTTCCTCCTAAAATGTCGCTTTCCAGACGCTCATAGACCATATCTGCAAGAGATATGCTTTTAGGTCCTGCCATATAATTCTCCTTGCTCAGACGTTATGGGAAACTCTTCTATATTCAGTTTTCCCAACGTATTTTTATTTTTCAAATCTGTCTCCGCTGAGTTCTCTTATTTTTGTTTCGAGCTCGTTGTTTGAAATTGAGTTGACTCTGCCTGTTTCGTAAAGCTTGTCGACCCATTCCTTAAGAGCTGTTACAAGGGGATCACGTTTGTCTATCTGATTACCTTCGGTAAGCTCGTAGTGTTCATTTATCCAATATGCTATACCTGCAAGACCCGATGTGTTGGTAATGAGTACGGATGCGGGACGGTTGAGTATTTTCTTTGTATTAAATATGTTGTATATCTCTTCATCCTTAAGGAGTCCGTCAGCATGTATTCCCGCTCTGGTAACGTTAAAGTTTTCTCCAACGAAAGGAGTCATGGGAGGAATATTATATCCCATCTCATCTCTGAAATAGCGTGCGATCTCTGTAATTGCAGTAGTATCCATACCGTCAAGAGTTCCTTTGAGAGAAGCATATTCAAGAACCATAGACTCAAGAGGAACATTACCTGTTCTTTCGCCGATTCCGAGAAGGGAGCAGTTAACTGCAGATGCGCCGTAGAGCCATGCAACAGAGGCATTTGCAACTGCTTTGTTAAAGTCGTTGTGTCCGTGCCATTCAAGCATAGAGGAGGGAACGTCGGAATAGTGCTGAAGTCCGTATACTATTCCGGGGACACTTCTGGGGAGAGCTACTTCTGTATAAGGAACACCGTAACCCATCGTATCGCAGGCACGGATCTTTACGGGGATTCCTGCATCTTTTGACATTTTTTGAAGCTCGTTTACAAAGGGAACAACAAATCCGTAGAAATCGGCTCTTGTTATATCTTCGAAGTGGCATCTGGGACGGATACCCGCTTCAAACGCATCGGCAACTGTTGCAAGGTAATGCTCCATAGCCTGCTTTCTTGTCATTTTAAGCTTTTTAAAGATGTGGTAGTCGGAACAGCTGACAAGAATACCCGTTTCGGAAATATTCATATCTTTAACGAGCTTGAAGTCTTCACGGCTTGCTCTTATCCATGTCGTGATCTCGGGGAACTTAAGTCCGAGATCCTGACATTTTAAAAGCGCCTCTCTGTCTTTTTGGCTGTATATGAAAAATTCAGTCTGTCTGATTATACCCTTTGGACCGCCGAGTTTTGCGAGAAGCTTAAAAAGATCTACGATCTGCTTTACGGTATAAGGTTCAACTGATTGCTGACCGTCTCTGAAGGTAGTGTCTGTTATCCATATCTCCTCAGGCATATCCATAGGAACGCGTCTGTGGTTGAAGGCGATCTTCGGCACTTCTTCATAATTATATATATCTCTGTAAAGGTTCGGTTCTGCAATATCCTGAAGCTGATATTTATACGTTCTTTGTTCAAGCAAATTTGTTTTTGGTGATATTTCTACCATCTTTGAGTCCTCCTAATGTATAATTGTATACAATTATACTGATTTTTTGTACAATGTCAATATATAAAAGTAAAAAAAGAAGGCTAGTACAAGCCTTCTTTTTGTGCATTCTTTATAAAACTTTGCCGAGAAAGTCTTTAAGACGCTCGCTTTTGGGAGATGAGAAGAAAGCATCGGGCGGTCCTTCTTCAACTATGTTTCCTCCGTCGATAAATACGACTCTAGAGCCAACCTCTTTTGCAAATCCCATTTCGTGGGTCACAACGATCATGGTCATACCGTCTCTCGCAAGTTCCTTCATTACTTCAAGTACCTCTCCAACCATTTCCGGGTCCAGAGCAGAGGTAGGCTCGTCGAAAAGCATTACCGTAGGCTCCATACATAAAGCCCTGACAATGGCGATACGCTGTTTCTGACCTCCTGAAAGCTGGGAAGGATAAGCATTTGCTCTGTCTGCAAGTCCGACTCTGGCAAGAAGTCTCATTGCCAGCTCTTCCGCATCCTGCTTTTTCATTCCCTTGAGTTTTATGGGAGCGATAGTCATATTCTTCAGGATAGTCATATGAGGGAAGAGATTAAAATGCTGAAATACCATTCCCATTTTCTGTCTGTGAATATTTATGTTTATTTTTTGATCGGTAATATCCGTACCCTCAAAAATTATCTGCCCGCCAGTAGGTTCTTCGAGAAGATTCAGACACCTCAAAAATGTTGATTTACCCGAGCCGGAAGGTCCTATAACACAGACGACCTCGCCTTTTTTGATCTCGGTATTGATACCCTTTAATACCTCTATCTTACCAAAGGATTTTACAAGATCTTTTACTTCTATTATTACGTTATCGTTCACTCTTGCGCAACCTCTTTTCTAATAAAGATACGAGCTTGGTCAGTATTGACACAAGTATAAAGTATATGAGTGCTACCGCTACCAGAGGCATAAAGTTACTGTACGTTATTGAACGTATCTTCAGCCCACCCTGAGTAAGGTCAGCAACGCCTATATAGAAAGCTATGGACGTTTCTTTTAAGAGCGATATGAATTCGTTAGCCAATGCGGGCAATATAGCCTTGAACGCCTGCGGAATGATTATGTATATCATAGTTTGAACGTAGTTGAATCCCAAGCTTCTTCCCGCTTCGTCTTGACCTTGATCAACCGCCATAAGACCTCCGCGCACGATCTCCGCTACGTAAGAACCGCTGTTGATTCCGAAGCAAAGAACCGCAGCAGGGAATTTTGCAATACCGATGGGGAGCAGGATAACGAAGTATATGATAATAAGCTGTATCATAACGGGAGTACCGCGTATAACGGCGATGTAAGCCTTGAAAATACTGTTCAAAAATTCAAGAGCTCCCGTTTTGTCATGGGTACATCTGACTATGGCTACGATTATACCGATAAAAATACCGAGTATTGCGGAGAGCAAAGTGATCTCGAGAGTGGTTACAAGTCCTTTGGCAAGATAAAGCCAGTTGCCGTTTCCAAAGTTAAGGGTAAAGGATGCGGCAAATTTGTTCCACAACCTTATATAGAAGGAGGGAGAATCGGGCGTATCGTTGCTGTAATTTACAAGCTTTATACAGTCAACGCAGCCGTTTCTCAAAGTGTTGTAAGGGACTATGGATACGGTTTCTCCGTTATAACTTACTTCATTGATTCCTTTTAAGTATTCAATAGCGTTGAGTATTCCGCCAAAGCAGGTGTTTACCGTGTCGTCGTCAAGGAATATCTGATATCCTTTGTCGGTCATATAGACCTTCATGTCGACGGTGCCTTCAAGCTTTTCCGACTTGGAAAAACTTTTGTTGAATTCTTCGCTTATGAAGAGTTTGATCTTTGTGGCGTTTACATTTTCATTCTGTGTATAAAATTCGTAAGCAAGTGAAAGTATACCCGGAGCGTTTTCGATTACCGTTTTCTCGGTATTTATCGTCGAATATTCGCAGGAGATAACGAGATCTTCTGAAATGCTTTTTACGGTAATTTTTGTGTTGTCATACACAAATTTTGCTGTGGGAGCTACGGAACTCGGAAGAGCCGAAAAAGTATCGTCCACTAATTTTTGTGCATCTTCTGTATCAAGTTCCGCAGAAACGTTGTTCGCGGTAAGGTCTATTATAAGCGTGACGGCAAATATTATCAGTATGAGCGCCAGGACAAAAGGCCATATACGAAGTCTTTTATTTACATTTTTTTTCATTTATTCATTCCTGTACAGTTGCAATTGATTACAAAAAAGGAATGATCGCTCATTCCTTCTTGCATATTTCTTTTGGAATTATTTAATGTACTTGTTGATGATCTTATCGATCGTACCGTCTGCGGTAAGCTCGTCGATAGCCTTGTTAAGCTTTTCAAGAAGCTCTGTGTTGGTCTTGGAAACGCAGATAGCGTAGTCCTCGTCAGCGTATGCTGTTTCAAGAATTGAGAGACCTTCATTAGCGGCTACGAGTGCATTTGCGGGCTCGTTGTCGATGATAACGCAATCAACGTCGCCTGCGAGAAGAGCAACAACTGCAACATTTCCGTTTTCGTATGTTGTAACGCTTTCAGCGCCGAAATCATCGGTGGCATAAATGTCACCTGTTGTTCCGAGCTGTACACCGATCTTATAGGAAGCACCTTCTGCATAAAGGTCATCTACCGTTGTGATGGGGGAACCCTCTTTAACGATAATAACCTGCTTACCCTTTGCATAGCTTGACGTGAAGTTTACACTCTCAAGTCTCTTTTCGGTTACTGTCATACCTGCCATACCGAAATCACAAGCACCGGACTCTACCGATGAAAGAATGGAATCAAACTGCATATCTACGATTTCGAGTGTCATATCAAGCTTTTCAGCGATTGCTGCAGCAATCTCAGCATCGATACCTACGATCTTTTCGCCTTCGTAGTACTCGTAAGGCTTAAAGTACGCATTTGTTGCCATCTTAATTGTGTCTTCGGTTCCTCCACTATTACATGCTGTGAGAACAGAAAGAACCATAAACATAGCGATGAATAATGAAAGGAGTTTCATAGTTTTTGTCATTTTCATTTTCCTATTTTCCTTTCCGCCGACCTGCTTTATATTGCAATTTGCCTTGGTCGGACAGACAAAGTATATCACAAGGCTTTGGAATAATCAATAGAAATGTAGGAAATAAGCAAAAAAAATCAAAACGTGTAAAAAACGCTTTCTTGTACAACATTTACAATGGTTCGATTCGTGCAGCGATATGCCGGATCTTTTAAACGCAGAAAACTGTTAATATCCGGCGTTAAAAACACTATTTGAAAAAAAGAAGTAAAAATAATTAACAATGTGTTAAGCTTGTGATCATATTGAACAATAGAAGCTTCAAAATGAGACAAAAAATAGGGGTTGTGCTTCTTGACAATAGTACCCCTCAGTTGTATAATGTATACGTAAAGTTATGGGTAAAATTAGTTTTTTCCCAAATTACATGTAAAAAAATATAATTTTTATAAATTTATGGAGGTACTGGCAAATGGATAGCAAAGAAATTATCCAGGGTATGGTTGAAAAAGCAAGAGCCGCTCAGGCTATAGTCAACGAGTTTTCTCAGGAACAGGTTGACGTTATCGTTAAGGCTATCGCAAAGGTAGTTTATGATAATGCTGAGTATTTTGCAAGACTTGCAGTAGATGAAACTCGTATGGGTGTCTACGAAAACAAGATCGCAAAGTGCAAAGGAAAATCCAAGGTTATTTGGAATAGCCTTAAGGGCGTTAAGTCTGTAGGTGTTATTTCCAAGGACGAGGAAAGCGGCATTACAGAAGTTGCACGTCCTGTCGGAGTTGTAGGTGCGGTTACCCCTTGTACTAACCCTATCGTTACTCCCATGTGTAATGCTATGTTCGCGATCAAGGGCAGAAACGCTATAATCATCGGCCCACACCCCAGAGCTAAGAAGTGCACAAAGATACTCGTTGATATGCTCAACGAAGCAATTAAGCCTCTCGGAGCTCCCGAAAACCTTATCCAGCTCATTGAAGAGCCTTCCGTTGAACTCTCTGCAGAGCTCATGAAGGGCGTTGACGTTGTTGTTGCTACCGGCGGTATGCCTATGGTTCGTTCCGCTTACTCTTCCGGTAAGCCCGCATACGGAGTTGGCGCAGGTAACGTACAGTGCATTATCGACCGCGGTGTTGATATTAAGGAAA
>SVSF01000151.1 GCA_015064425.1 Oscillospiraceae bacterium
AAAACTGTAAGAGCCGAGTCTGGGATCTATTCCCGGAGTGACGTACAGCACAAAATTCCGAAGAGTACTGCTCCCGTACATTGCTCTGAGATTTACAGGTACAAGTATTTTGACCGGCTTCTTTTTATTCCTCTTCGTAACGTTTTCATTTTGTAGATTAAGAACGGCTTTCATGAACACGGATGTGAGAAAAGCGGTGAGCGTAACTCCGTATTCTTTGGCTTTTGCATTCATTTTCTGTGCATCGATAATAAACGCCGTGTCGGTGCAGAATGAATCGGATTCTTTTGTACCCTTTATTTTATATGCCGTATCTTCTTTCCTGCTTGCGCTTACATTGAGGTCGCAATTTTGGAAGCTGTCGGTAAGCTCCTCCTCTTTCGGAGGCTCAAATCTGTCGAGAACTCCGCAAGTATTTGGAATATTTTCACCGTACTTTTGAGTAAGATATTCAGCAACGAGTGTTTTAAGAAATACAAGACCACCGTTACCGTCAGTCAATGCATGGAATAACTCTATGGCAAGTCTGTTCTTGTATGTAATGACTCGGAAGGCGCATTTTCTCATATCACGAGAAGACATACGAGTCAAGGGGAAAGCTCGTTCTTCAACCGGCTCGGGTGCCTCGGGTATCTCTTCAAGGTAGTACCAAAACATACCGCGTCTTATACGTACGGCAATAGAAGGGAAGCGTTTCACGGTAACCTCAAGAGCCGAACGGAGTACACTTACGTCTATATCTTCGTTTAGGTTGACAGACAGACGGAAAATGTTGCTCCAATGTCTGCTCATTGCGGCGGGATATATTTTAGCGGCGTTGTCAAGCCTCATCCAGCGGAGATTCTTCTTGCGGTGGAGATGAGTATCAATAAAATTATTTATAGCTAAAAAATCATCGCTGTTTTCCTTGAGCGCATAAAGCAGATACGCATGCCACATTTTTGGCGCTATACGGAGCATACTTTGAGAACCGTAGGCAAGGAGCTTTTCGTGCATAGATACCGCATCGTCAAGCATTATTTCGTCCCCGCCTGCAAAGATCAGAGACGGAGGAAGATTGTCCGGCGTTCCGAAAAGCGGAGAAACGTAAGGGTCTCTTTTCTTGGTGATATCAAGATCACTATCTTCGATTCCTTCAGCCTTTCCGTGTACGTAACAGTTAGCAAAATAGTTAAGGCGCTCCTTTGTCATGGATGGATCTTTGTCCATGTTTTCCTCATAACTTTTACCTGAAGAGCTAAGGTCGGTCCATGGGGATATTCCGATAATTCCTGCAGGAAGAGGTTTGCCGGCGGCTTTCAACTTAAGACAAAGAGAGTATATGAGTCCTCCGCCTGCACTTTCTCCGCATAATATAATATCATTCGATCTATATCCGTGGCTTAACAGATATTCGTATGCTGTTAATGCATCATCAAGAGCAGCCGGATAAACGTTTTCCGGAGCAAGTCTGTATGCACAACAGAATACTTTTATTCCGCACTTTACTGCAAGTGCAGATGAGAATCCTTTCGCATACGATATGTTTCCGCAGGTATATCCGCCTCCGTGCAAATAAAGTATAAGCCCACTGGTTTCTATGCCTTTTGGCTCTATAAAGGCACCGAAAAAGGAGCCGAGATCTACGTCTTTGACCTTGACATCGGCTCTGTAGGTGAAGCATGTGAGTTCACCTATTTTTTCCTGGCCCTTTCTTGCGGTTTCGAGGGAACACCCCATAACGAAAGGCTTAAAAAGATTAAGTTGTGAACGTATTATCTTTGTTGATAATTCCATTTATGTATCGCCTTTGTATAACTTATTCAAAATATATCTTGCTCTTTAATGCTTCAAGCATGACAGTAGCGCTGCTTACGTTGGTCGAAAGAGGAATACTCTGAACATCGCAAAGTCTCAGAAGTGCGGAAACATCGGGTTCGTGCGGCTGTGCAGTAAGCGGATCGCGTAAAAAAATAACCAGATCCAGCTTGCCGTCAGCAAGCATTGCTCCTATCTGTTGATCTCCTCCGAGAGGCCCGCTTTTCATGCGATGAATGGCGAGACCTGTTTCACCCATTATGAGTGTGCCCGTTGTGCCTGTCGCATAAAGTTCATGTCCGCCTAAGACGTCTTTGTATTTTTTTGCAAGCTCAATAATATCGTTTTTCTTCTTATCGTGCGCTATAAGTGCAATAGTCATTTTTATTCCTTTCAATCAAAAAATCTCATTATATTATATCACGACAAAACGCTAAAATCAATGTGTATCTTTCTTACCCGGAAAATTATTTGGGATAAATAAGCGTTTATTTGGTTGACAATATTTAGCTCACGTGCTATAATATCTTGGTAATATAGGGATATAGCCAAGTCGGTAAGGCACAGGACTTTGACTCCTGCATTTCGCTGGTTCGAGTCCAGCTATCCCTGCCAGAAAAAAGCACTTGCCTCGGCAAGTGCTTTTTTCAGTGAAATTCGTTCCTGCAGAACGAGTGAAATACGCTGACGCGTGTGAAATTGCCTACGGCAGTGAAATGCGCTTCGCGCGTGAGGAGAACGAATTTCATTTCACATTTTGCGAAGCAAAATATTTCACAAATTCTGTAAGGAAATTATTTCACATTCGGCGTAAGCCGAATATTTCACTTTCATAGATTCCCCACAGAAGCAAATCCGTGGACAGATTCGAACCGCCACACCGTAGGGGCGTTCTGTGAACGCCCGCGGGCGACCGCAGGCCGCCCCTACAAATTCAAAATACATTTACAAAGCCATAGATGCAAAGGCATTTTGGACAGATTCGGACTTGCGAAATTTTTTTCAATCGTCATGCACAGCCACTCTCTCGATAGTATGTGGGCAAAGAAGTAATGATATGGTATAATAACAGCAAGACAGACGGAGGTGTGATATGATTTATCAAACAATAGGAAAAAATATTAAACGACTTAGACAACAAAGAGGAATGACACAAAGCGAGCTTGCAGATCATTTATTTGTCTCGCC
>SVSF01000018.1 GCA_015064425.1 Oscillospiraceae bacterium
ACATTAAAATGTATAGTGATGGGGCAATTATAGACAAAAACAAAATAATACCTTGCCCTGATATTCTTTTCATACTTATTCTCCCTCCGTCAAATTCTTGTTTATCGTTATGTTTATCACCGGTCTCGCCTTGGTTTAACAAAGACATAGGCAAAGCCCATACCCCTATTCTTCTGCATAAAAGCAATCATATTGCCATCTTATTGGATTCTTACCGTGTATCTCTTTAGACGCATTTATTTTAACGTATTCAATAACCTTTGATATAATGGATCGCCCCTATGACACGGGACAAAGTGCATTTCCTGTTATATGTACATACCGTTATGAAATACACCCCGGGCGTACGTAATCGAAATTCTTTAGCCGAGGCGCTTTCTTTGCGGTAATTCTTTTTCGTTATCCATTTTCATCACCAATACCATTATAACGCAAATCGGCAGAGAAAACAAATTCTCTGCCGATATTTTGTACCCATAATTCTCCTATTGGAACAAAGGAGATAATTGCTGAGGCTTTTAAAATATCATTTTTTAATAAGACGTACCCTTTCAAGGTTTACAAAATGATACGATGTATCATCGTGGGAGAATCTGAATATCATCTTCTTAACGTTTGCGCCTTCCGGTACGGCTTCCAAAGATGCCTCGTATCTCATCCAACCGCCACGTATCTCCTCGCACTCTGTAAATGGGTTTTCTATCATTTTGTCTTCCAACTCAAGTATAAGCTTGGCATTGAGTCCACCTCTTACGTTAAAGAAATTCGCGCTTAATGCCTTAAATCTCCAAAGATCAAGAGTGTTGTAAGGGTACGATTTTACAAAGCATCCGAATTCATTGTTTTCGGAGCATACCCTAACACTGCTTCCCTCAAGGGTAAATGCACTGTCAAGGCAAAGCTCAGACTCCGGTTCCGCCTGCCATATGGGACGATAGAAAATATCGAACACTTCTCCCTTTATGTTGTTTGCCCAGAAAGAATTTTTAGAAGTATCATACCATGGACGGGCTTCTATATTTATCAAATTTACCTTATCAGAGAAGAATGGATATATAGGGTAAACACCCGCCCATATATTACAGCACGGCTCAAGAGACTGCACCGCATACGCACAATACTTCGGCTCTGATATGGCATCGCACCATACCTCCATAGTATCTGATCCACTTTCTTTTCCGATATCGCACTCTGCGGGAAGATATATTCCATCATCGCCCGCCACGTAAAGCCCAACAGGTCTTTCTCCGTCTATAAACAGACCGAAACCGACGGAAGCAAATCTGATCCTGATCCTATTGCCGCATATTTCATAAGATAGAGGATATGCAGGAGAAGTCTGTGAAAATCCTCTATCGTATACTTTATCCAAAGCAAGACTTACCATTCTGCTTCCTAACGGATATTTATTATTCGGATGTATGGGATGATTTCCCTGATGGTACGCCCATCTTGGAGGAAGATCTCCTATGGGGGCAGCTCCGAATTTCTCGGGTTCTTCTACTGCCGTTCTTACGAATGCATCGTTTATATATCCGAGGCAGCACTCACCGGACTCGCCGTATGTCCATGGGTAGATAAGTGAAGAAAGCACAACAAAATTGTCGGGATCCGCTGCAAAGCGTTCTCTATAGACCTTATAATAAAATCTCAAATAATCGGAATATAGCTTGGTATAAAACTCCGATGAAGTTTCGTTTTCTCCCTGATACCAAATAATGCTGCGCACCTTTACGCCTTCAAGAGGTGCTATTTTTACATTATACTGAGCAGAGGTCTGCTGCCAGTTGCCCATGGCATTTTTGTTCCAGTTCTCAAGCGTAGGATACCAGCCTATTTCCTTGAGTCTTCCTACAAGATAATCGTTTTTATCAAGTTCATCCTTGGGAAACCAGCTCTGTATGGATGTACCGCCCCAGCTCGCATTCAAGTATCCAACAGGGGTATCTTCGCTTCTGTTGAGATAGTCGTAGAGTTCATTTACAAACTTAAGCCCAAGTGAGGATACACCCTTAAGACTTTCTCTGTCATCGGAAGCTATCCATCTGCCCGTGTTCATAGGGTCGGGCTCCCATGGAAATTCGCCCGTACCGTCCGCCAGATGTGCAGGATAGTCCACGTGATATACACGGATATTTTTTCCCCTTACGTTATCGATCATATTTTCAGCATCGTTTTCGAATGCATTGGTAAGCTCCATATTTGACTGTCCCGAAGCAAGCCAAAGCTCACCGAAGAGCACGTCGTTTACTGTATGGATCTCACCGCTGACCGAACTTTGAAGGATAATTTTGCATTTTTCAAATGAGGCTGAAGGAGTCTTTAGCTCGAGTGTAAAGCTTCCGCTATCATCGGAACATACAGCAACGGAACAAAACTCCTTTTCTCCCTTTATTATCTTAGCCGTAATATTGGAGCTTTTGTTGCTCAAACCCTTTAAAACAAGTATTGAGTCAGCCTGAAAAAGGGCTCCATCGGAAAATACCTTCTGTAAAATAAACATGGCAATGTACTCACAATCTAATATTTATAACTGCAATGCGGACACTTGGGATAGTCAAAATCGTGCACCGTTCCGCATTTTGGGCAAGTTTTCTGCGGAAGCTCTTCTGCTCCACCGTAACGTTTTTCAAAATCTTCCTCATTCTGAAAAAATTCCAGCTTCCCACATTCGGGGCAACGGAAGATGCTTACAGTCATAGCTCCGGATATAAGATTGGGAAGATCTCCCAGAACCCATCCGGTCTTACCGAGCTGTATGGTCTCTTTACCCAAAAAGGCCATCTCTTTTTCACATCTTATGCATTTCATTATACTGCTCCCTTTCAATTAAGAAGTCCGTTTTTCTTTTTAAATGCTTTAAAGCAAAGTAATATAGCGCAAAACATCAAAAATGCATTCATCAGCCACGAGCTTGGATACACCAAAAGCATACTTCCAAAGGTCTGCGGCAACAGGGGATATATAAAATATATAAATATCATCCTATATATAACAATGCAGAATATGGATATAAACATAGGGATAACAGAGACTCCGAGTCCTCTTAAGAAATTGGCAAAGCAGGTCATCATTCCCGCAATCACATATGTAGAAGCGTTAATAGACAATCTTACGCCGCCGTTCTTTATAACATCGGGATTATTGTTGAACAAGCTTATGAGTTCATGTCGGAATATTACTACCGGAATAGATGCACATATGCTGAAAACAAATATCAAAAGAACGCTGACCTTCAGAGTACCCTTTACCCTTTTCAGATTTTTTGCACCTACGTTCTGGCTCGTAAATGTAAGAGTTGCACTGCATATTGAACTATTGGCAGTATCGATAAGTGCCTCCACGTTACCGGATGCGGCAGATGCCGCCATTACCGCTTTTCCGAAAGAGTTTACAGTAGACTGCATTATGACGTTGGAGAATGAGAACATACAGCTCTGTATTCCTGAAGGAAGTCCTACAAGCAGTATACTTTTAAGCTCCTTAAGATGTATACGTGTCCGTTTTGGATCGAAGCGGTAATATTCGTCATCTGTAGCAAGGCAGCGCCAAACGAGAAAAGCGGAAAGCCCTTGGGATATAACAGTTGCAATAGCAACTCCGGAAACACCCATTTTACAGGCAAGAACAAAAAACAGATTCAATACTATATTAACTACTCCGGATACTGTAAGAAAAATAAGAGGCCTTTCGGTATCCCCTATTGCCCTGAATACTGCAGAACCGAAATTATAAAGAAGGAGCACGGGTGCACCTGCAAGTATGATCCTTAAATAGACGGTTGCATCGTGGAGCACCTCAGGATCCGTCTTCATCATAACAAGAAGAGTCGGGGTCACAAAATATCCTGCCACCGCAACTATGACACCGCATATTAAAGAGACTGCAAAAGAGGTCTCTATGGTTTTACGTACATCATTCTTTTCTCCTGCGCCCACGTGACGTGCAGCAATTGCACTTACGCCTATTCCGATACCTATAAAAAGGTTAGTAATAAGATGAAACAAAGAGGATGTTGCCCCTATAGCCGCAAGTCCTCCGTCTCCGTTTTCGGAAAAATTTCCGACTATCATCATATCGGCGGCATTATATAATATCTGTAAGAGGTTTGTAAAGAAAACGGGTATGGAAAACTGTATGATCTTTTTCCACAACGATCCCGTTGTCATATCAATTTCATGTCTTTTTAGCATTGGATACACGCTTTCCGGGTTTCAGTTCTTGATTTTTCTGCTTTCCAAATAATATCTTTTTGATGCGGCCTCTCCCATTGAGAAGGTCTTTCTCGGAAGAACACCGTCTTTGATTACTGTCTTGAAAAGCTCATCCTTTCTCATCCCGGGGAAAATGAAGCCCACAGCGCCTTTTTCCTTACAAAGCTTTTCTACCGTATCCTCACCGTGTATATAGTCCACTTTGGAGGATGGGTACTTTTTGAGGTAATACTGTATGAATTTTTCAACACTTCCAACCGTAAGAACGGATTTAGGAGATTTTATGAGATATTCAGTCTTTTTTCCTTCCTCAACAAGCGTAAGAAGTTGTGTATCATCTCCTCCCTCTCCGAAAAATTCGTTCATTTCCGCTATGACACAGTCTTTATCGACACCAAAAAGCACCCTGTATATTGGTTCAAATTCAAGAGAGGGGTCGTGAATATTGACTATCTCCGCTAATGCATAGCGTGCAAGGGAGTCGCCTGACTCTTCATAGCAGGCTTTTGCGGTGGCAAGAGAATGATTTCCGTCACCGGATGCAAAAAGAAGTCCGTTCTTTTCGGCAAGTACTCCCAATGCTTCTATCAGCTTCTCCTGCAAGGCTTTGGGAATAAGCTCGCCTTTTACACGCCCTCCTCCCATCAGAAGAGGGATGTCATAAACTGTCTCAAGGGCTGCTTCCTTCAAAGGCTCAATAACACTCATCTTCTCATCGTCGATAAGCATAAGCACATGCGGAAGCTCTATTTTTGCGTTTCTTCTTATTTCAACTCTGGGCGGGATCCTGTCAATCACCGTCTGCTCCGTTGCACGGATAAGGGCATTTTTTGTATTGGTGTAGTCGTAATCTTCAAGATCAAGAGCACCTACAACTCCGTATCTTACCTTTCCGTCGGGAAGAGTTCTGCTGACAAATATCATTGCATCGGGATATTCCTTAAATATACCTTTGTTCAGATATTCCTCCATCTTCTCATTTATTTCTTTTATACGTTCCTCTTTGCCGTCATCAAGATAGACTTCGGGAAGTATGAGTTCGAGAGCGGAAGGATCGTCGGAAACCTTTGCCTTAAGCTCTTCCCAATACTCGGGCTCTGAGGTATACTGGTCGCAGGCTACTACGGGCCAGGTCTCTTTTATATCTTTTGGTATAAGTATGTTTGCTGAATAAAATGGTACGTTTTTCATTTTGTGCCTTGCCTTTACATATTTAGGGTCTGGGGGATCTGCCTTTCATAGGCATATCCTCATATAATTCTCCCGCTTTATCCGAATGCTCGATGTAATTCTTTGCCTGAGTGGTAAAAAGCTTTCTGTATTTTCCGTCCTTACGGCTCATAAGCTCGGAGTGAGTGCCTTGTTCGATAAGTTTTCCGTGCTCAAGAACGAATATCTTTGATGCTGTTGTGGCACTCGAAAGTCTGTGGGACACGAATATACTGAGCTTTCCTTTGCGAAGCTCATCAAACTGATCGAATATCTCCTGTTCCGCTATAGCATCGAGAGAAGCCGTAGGCTCGTCAAGTATAAGTATATCAGAATCAGAATAGAATGCACGGGCAATAGCAAGCTTTTGCCACTGTCCTATGGAAAGTTCAATACCGTTCTCCTCAAAGAATCTCATAAGAGGCGTATCGTATCCTGCCGGAAGATCCTTTATAAAGCTGTCCGCATTACTGTGATGGGCGGCGCTTATGATATTCTCGTCGTCTATCTCTTTTTCAACCTGTCCGAAAGAGATATTGTCTCTTACCGATACAGCGTATTTTCCGTAATCCTGAAAAACTATACCGAATACCTTATAAAGCTCTACGGGATCGTATTCCTTTATATCGTATCCATCGAAATATATAGTTCCTTCTGTAGGATCATAAAGTCTTGTAAGAAGCTTTATAAGAGTCGTCTTTCCCGCTCCGTTAAGACCTACGAGCACTGCCTTGTCTCCCGAGCGAAGCTCAAAACTCACATTGTCGATAACATTTCTCTCTGTACCGGGATAACGGAAGGACACGTTCTCAAATCTTATAATATGCTCTATATGTCTTTCGGGTATTCTGGCTTTTTTCTCACTGGAAACGATGGTACGTTTTTCATTCATAAAGCGTATAAGGTTATCGATAAACAGTGTGCCTTCGTATACTGCAGCGGTCTTTGTAACTATATTTCCTACTCCGCCTGAAATAGATGAGAGTGCTCCCGAATAAAGAGAGTAGTTACCTATCTGCATCTCTCCGTTGCATACATTGTAGGCGATATATATGAGGAGTCCGCAATTTACTATGGCGGTAAAGGTATTGAGAGCGGTATGCCAGATACCTTCGCCCAAAAATATCTTTTTGAGCCCTTTAAAATATTTTTTGAATATGCTTTCGTATCTTTCGATAAATACGTCTGAAAGTCCCAGTATCCTTACCTCTTTGACCATATCCTTATTGGTCATAAGCTCGGAATAATATGCAAGCTGTCTGCGGTCCTTAGATCTTTCCCGCATATATTTTACCATCTTTTTACGGTATACGAAATTAACTACGGCACCGGGTATTGCAAGAGCAATTATTATCCACGGAGCGTAAGGACTCAACGCCCAAAGCACCGCAACGAATGAAACAATACTGATAAACGAGCTGAATATGCTTAACGATGATTCAAGCACCTGAATGGGTCGCATACCCGCCTCACGGCTGGCGTTTTCAAAGCGCTCGTAAAAATCAGGGTCATCAAAGCTCTTTACGTCGAGAGTTTTTGACTTTTGCATTATGCTGACTTTTATATGGTTGGTAACAAGCTCACCGTAGATCCTTGAAAGGGTGTGGCTGAGGGATCCGACGGCACTTTGTATTACCGTATATGCTACCTGGGCTGCAAAAAGCAGCACTATGACCTCCAGCATATGCATTCCCGCTTCGGCACCTTCTGCAGATGCAATTCCGTATGCCTCCGCCAATGCGTTCAGTATATGTGCATTGATAAAAGCACCTACAACGGGTGCGGCACCGTTAAAGACCGCAGTGCCGGTGACCGCAAAGATTATCCACTTTCTGGTCTCCCATATAAGCTTAAGTATGTAAGCCATTCTGTAAAAGAATCCTTTAAAGAATCTTTTAAGATATGAAGGAACCTCTCTTATATTCTTCGGCAGCGGCTCCTTGTATTTATCATTATTTCTTCGCGGGGGCGGCCCCATAAATCCCGGTCCCATTATTTTTCCTCCAGTCTTTTGAATACGGCTACGAAAAAGCCGTCGGTTCCGTTTTCATACGGAAAGAAAGTCTTGTGACCGAAGCTGTCATATATAAAATCGCCGTGCTCTTTCAGAAAGCGTTCGGCATTTTTTTCATTTTCGTCTTTGTTTAACGTACAGGTGGAGTAAACAAGCCTTCCGCCTTTTTTCACGTATGCAGACGAGGTGTTCAGTATTGCATACTGTATTTCGGGAAGCCGTTCCGTATCCTCCTTCGTTTTATGCCTCAAGTCGGGTTTTTTTGCTATTACTCCCAGTCCCGAGCAGGGTACGTCGCACAGAACTCTGTCGGCTTTTCCGAAAAGCTCTTCTTTTCCTTCTCTGCCGTCTGCTCTGCCCGTCTCAATAATGTTTATACCGAGTCTTAAAGCACCGTTTTTAACCAGAGAAAGTTTATTTTCGTGCAGGTCAAAGCTGTACAGCTTGCCCTCATTACCCATGGATATAGACATGGAAAAACTCTTTCCGCCCGGGCAGGCACAAGTATCTATTACAGTTTCCCCTGCCTTTGCGTCCACCGCCTCGGCGCAGAGCTGAGATGCCTCGTCCTGAACGATGGCAAGTCCTTCCTCTATTGCTGAAAGGGATGGCACGGAAACGTTTCCGTATATCTTTATACCGTTTTCCGAAAGCTCTGTTTTTTTGCACTCATAGCCTTCGGCCATAAGCTTTTTGAAAAGCTCATCCCTGCTTGTTTTGAGAGTATTGGTACGAAGACACAAAGGCGGTCTTTCCTCAAGAGTCTCAAGTATCTTGACCGTACGCTCTCTGCCGTAGTCAGCATCCCATTTCTCCGCTATCCACTTAGGAACAGAATATTTTGCGGAAAGATAAGCGTAAATATCCTTTTTCTCGTCGGGATATTCTATATTATCCTTATTTCTCACAACGGAGCGCAGAACTGCATTTACGAATTTGTCCGCACCCTTATGGGAATATTTTTTGCAAAGCTCCACCGTTTCGTTGCAGGCGGCGCTGTCGGGTATTCTCGAAAGATAAAGTATCTGATATATCCCCATACGGAGAAGCACCAGAAGCTTTTTTTCTATTTTTTCCACGGGTATTCTTGAAAAAAGAGAGATAACGTGGTCTATGTTTATTTCCTTTTCAAGAGTTCCGTATACAAGCTCCGTATAAAGCGCCCGATCTCTGTCCTGCATCTCATTGCGCTTTATTACTGTGTCTGTTTCTATATTGGAATATCTTCCCGCAGAAGCACATTTCTCAAGGGACAGATATGCTAGTTCACGAACGTTCACGGCTTTTCCTTTCTCGTCAGCAAAATGTTAGGGTACAAACAAATTAGTTAGTGCCCTAACATTATATACATATATACGGGAATTGTCAACAGTCAATCTAAAATTTACGATATTTTAAGGAGTTTCAGATATCAGCCTTCTCAAAGACGTCACCTACGGCTATCTTTCTTCCGTTTATAAAGGCAGTAGATGCCATTCTGCCCTTACCTTCGGGAAGCACTCCGGTAACAGCTATTGCTCCGTCGCCGCAGGCAATATATATCTTGCCTCCATCGAGAGACAGTACGGTACCGGGCGCCTTTCCTCCGTTACTCATATTGCATAGTTCAGAGGAAACAAACTTCAGCATCTTGCCGTTAAGCATTGCAAAGCTCAACGGGAAAGGAGAGAGTCCTCTTATACGGTCGTGTATCTCCCTTGAGCCGAGGCTGAAATCTATAACGCAGTCGGGCTTTTCTATTTTGGGCGCTATTGTGGCAAGTCTTGAGTCCTGCTTAGTTCTGACAAGCGATCCCGCCTCTATCTTATTTATGGTACGGAAAAGAGTTTCCGTTCCCAGAGCTGCAAGCTTGTCATGTATATTTTCGAAATTATCGGTATCGAGAATATCACACACTCCGACCTCAAGCATATCTCCGGTATCCATTCCCTCGTCCATAAACATGGTAGTAACGCCCGTCTGTTTTTCTCCGTCGATAATAGCTCTCTGCATGGGAGCGGCGCCTCTGTATTTGGGAAGCAGCGAGCCATGAATATTTACACAGCCGTATTTTGGATAGTTAAGTATATAGGACGGCAGTATCTTTCCGTAAGCCACTACGACGATAAGGTCTGGATCGACCTCCTTAAGCACCGCCTCAAAACTCCCGTCCTTCAACCTTTCCGGCTGATATACGGGTATGCCATTTTCAAGAGCATATACCTTTACCGGAGGAGGGGTAAGCACGTATCCCCTGCCCTTCGGTTTATCGGGCTGAGTAACGACGGCGCATACGTTATATCCGCCCTCGCAAAGTGCTCTCAACGGTACCTCCGCAAATTCGGGAGTTCCCATAAACATTATCTTCATATCGCTCATTATTCGAGCTCCTCGATTTCTTTCTGAGTAAGCATCCTTACGGCACAGTCTGTGTAAAGCTTGCCGTCAAGATGGTCAAGTTCATGGCAAAGAGCTCTTGCTTTAAGTCCCTCTCCTTCTACGGTATATTCCTTACCGTATCTGTCGGTAGCTTTTACCTTAACGTACATAGGTCTGTCGGTAATTCCCCACTTTCCCGGAACCGAAAGACATCCTTCCAGCTCGTTCTGCTGTCCGCTCTTTTCGATTATTACGGGGTTTATCATTTCATAAAGCTCGCCGGGCTCCACCTCTACAAGTACCACACGTCTTAGTACACCCACCTGTACTGCGGCAAGACCTACGCCTTCAGCTTTATGGAGAGTAGCTTTCATATCATCAAGCAGCCTTATTATTCTGGGACTTATCTCATCAACGGGACGGCTCGTCTTACGGAGCACGGGATCCCCCTCAGTTACTATCTTCAATATTGCCATCTTTCTTTTCCTCCTCGTCAGAGACTGTTGGGATTTATATCCACCCCAATGTTTATGTTTTTGTAATTTTTATCGTTAAATTCGAAAAGTATTTTTCTTATAAGCTCACGGGTACGCGCGTTTGACTTACCCTTTGCCACAAATCTCATTCTGTATCTTTCATTCACTTTATACACGGGAGCCTCAAAGGGACCGAACAGTATAAGCTTCACATCCTTATATTCTTCACCCATCAGCTCGTCTATCCTGGTTTTAATATCTGCACAGCATTTTAAAAGCTCCGATTCCACACGGCTGGTAAGGCTTAGTAAAAACATATCGCAGAACGGCGGATATACAAGAGCACGCCGCAACGCGATCTCATTTTTATAAAACGAGTCGTAATCCTGAGATGCGGCGTATTTAAGTACCGGATGTTCGGGATTGTAGGTCTGTATGACCGCTCTTCCCGGTTTTTTACCTCTTCCGGCTCTTCCAACTACCTGGGTTATCTGGGCAAAGCTTCTTTCATTGGCGTGAAAATCGTCAACGTAAAGCGACATATCGGCAAGGAGTACTCCCACGAGAGTTACCCCGGGGAAATCGTGGCCCTTGGTTACCATCTGAGTTCCCAAAAGTATGTTTCCCTCTCCCTTTCGGAAGCTGTCAATCATATTCTCATATGAGTCCTTTTTCGTGGTAGTATCGGCATCCATTCTGAGAGTGACGCTGCCATCGATAATCTCCGAAAGCTCGTCCTCTACCTTTTGGGTGCCGAATCCTATGTATCTGAGTTTTTCATTACCGCAGTTCGGACATTTTTCCGGAACGCTTTGCATGTATCCGCAATAATGACAGAACAGATATCCGTCCTTTCCTCTGTTGCCTCCTTTGGCGTGATAGGTCAGACTTACGCTGCAGTGAGGACACATAAGAACGTCTCCGCAAACAGGACAGTTAAGGAAGTTGTTATACCCTCTTCGGTTTATAAACAGTATAGACTGCTCACCGTTTCTTATATTATCATCAAGATTGTCTTTCAAGACAGAGCCTATTGGTCCAACCTTGCCTTGAGACGAATCAAGACGAAGGTCAGCTATTATGGTCTTGGGAAGCTTCGCGTCTCCGTATCTCTCCTTAAGCTCAACAAGAGTATATACCCCCGCCTGTGCTTTATAATAGCTTTCCAGTGACGGAGTTGCGGATGCCAAAAGCATCATAGCTTTATTATGGGCACATCTGTATCTCGCTATATCCTTAGCGTGATATTTGGGATTCATATCGGATTTATAGGTATGCTCCTGTTCCTCATCTATAACAATAAGTCCCAGATCTCTCAACGGTGCAAAAACTGCGGAGCGGGTACCGATACAGAGCTTTATCTCTCCGTTGCGCATCCTCTGCCAATAGTCAAACTTTTCACCCTGAGACAGAGATGAATGCCATATGGCTATACCGTCTCCGTAATACGCTTTGAACAGTCCCAACGTCTGCGGCGTAAGAGAGATCTCGGGGATAAGCACGATGGCACTCCTTCCTTCGGCAAGGACTTTATCAATAAGAGATATCATAACGCGGGTCTTTCCGCTTCCGGTTATTCCGTAGAGCAGAGCCGCCTTAGCTTCTCCTGCTGAGGACAGTTCGCAGAGCTTTTCATAAGCCTTTTTCTGGCATTCGTTAAGCTCGTTTTTAAGCTTTCTGTCGTAAGCCTCGTTATTTTTCGGAGCCTTGTACTTATCTCTTCTCTCGATTTTCACAAGAGATTTTTTCGCCAGAGCATCAATTTGCTGTGCGCTTACTTCAAAACGTTTTTTAAGTTCGGGCAGGGATATTTCGCTCTCTTTGACAAGTGTACTTATTATTTTCGACTGCTTGGTGCTGCGTCTCATTAAAGTGGTCCCAAGCAGTGCTTCCGCTTCTTCCTCAGATACATTCAAAGAGACCCAGTCTACGAATCTCCCCTCATCGGAGCCTGCCGCAGATGCATAGCAGAGAACATGGCCTTCTCTTAAGAGCATGGGCAAAAAAGAGAAAACGCCGCAGTCAACAGAGCCTTTGAGCTTTGAGTCGGAAATATGCTTTTTTGACTTTATAAGCTCGTAAAGTTCTCTTGCTTTGTCATTTTCTCCGTCGGTAAACGCAGGAGCATCCTGTTCCCCGTTTACAAAATATATTTTTTCAAGCTTTGCAAAGGCGGTACCGGGCAAAAGGCAGCGTACGGCATCTCCTACGGTGCAAAAGGTATGTTCCTTTATAAATGCACAAAGCCCCAGCATTTCTTTGCTCAGGCTTATGCATCCGTTTACAGAAGAAAATACGGGCTTCAGATCCTCATATTCGCTCTCTTCGGGCAATGAGACTACCAAAGCCATAGATCTTCTGTTATTTTTTCCGAAAGGAACGATAACGAAAGTTCCGGCTGCCACTTCCGCACGAAGCTCTTGCGGAATATAGTAGTCGTACTGTCTGTCGATATTATATGGAGCATCTAATATGCAAACTCTCGCTATCGGTCTTTTTCCCACTTTTGTTTTCCCTTCGATCTACAGAATATCAGTTTTCCGCTTCTGCTTCCTCTACTATTCTGTATTCATTGTTGTTAAGCTTTGTAATGGCAGTTCTCACAAACTTCTCATCTCTTATTTCCTTTTTGAGTCCGTTCTGCTCTGCCTTTTCGCAATCCTCAATGTACTCGTCATTTATCATTCTTGCTGCTTTTGCAGTAGCTATAACGAGCTCATATCTGTTGTATTTTCCGTTCTTTGTAAGTTCGTTGATAGGTGGATTGATCATTTTTGTATGCCTCCGTATATTGTAACTTTATTTTATCAGCTATTTAAAAAATCCTTCGGGAGCTCGGGATTACGGCTTGTCTTGTGCATCTCGCTCTGAAGTATGCAAAGTATCTCCTCCGCACACTTGTCGGCTCCTCCCGTTTCGTTTACGACAACGTAATCGTACTTGCTAAAGAAGCCCAGCTCCTCTTTTGCACGATCGAGTCTTTCATCAATATTCTTGTCGGTATTTCTTCCTCTTAATCTCGCTTCAAGAACACTGTACGAGGGAGGAAGGAGCAATACCTTCACAGCATCGTCGCAAGCAGCGGATACCTGCATGGCTCCGTCTACCTCTATTTCCAGTATTACGTGCTTTCCCTCATTTCTGAGTCTTTCTACCTCTGATGCGGGAGTTCCGTAAAAATTACCGCAATATTCCGTATGCTCAAGCATAGCACCTTCTTCTATGCGCTTCAAGAAATCGTCACGGCTTATAAAGTAGTAGTTGACACCGTGCTCCTCTCCGGGTCTAGGAGCTCTTGTAGTTGCCGAGACGGAATATGCAAAATCGTCTCTTTTCTTTCTTAATTCCGCTATTACAGTACCCTTACCGCTTCCTGCGGGGCCTGAAATAACGAAAAGCAATCCTCTTTTTTTTGCCACTTTATGCCTCATTCTTCCTCGTCAAGATCATTGGTATCGCCGTTAAGTCTGTTCGATATGGTCTCCGGCTGTATTGCGGAAAGAATTACGTGGTCACTGTCGGTAATTATTACCGAACGGGTACGTCTTCCGCAGGTCACGTCTATGACTCTGCCGCTCTCCTTTGCATCCTGAACAAGACGCTTTATGGGAGATGATTCGGGACTTACAAGAGTCACTACTCTGCTATCCGCCACCATATTTCCAAAACCGATGTTGATAAATTTCATATTTCCTCCCCGCCCGAAGCTGTATTTCTCCGTGTTTCCGTTCATCCGAAGCAGACACCAGATCCCGGAATAAAACAGGCTCTCTTATTCAATGTTCTGTATCTGTTCTCTTATCTTCTCGACTTCACACTTCATATCAATAACGAGTCTTGCGATCTCACTGTCATTTCCCTTTGACCCGATAGTGTTGATCTCTCTGTTTATTTCCTGTATCAGGAAGTCAAGCTTTCTGCCTACGGGTTCCTTTGACTTAAAGATCTCGTCATATGCCTTAAAGTGGCTTCCGAGCCTTACCAGCTCTTCATCAACCGCTACCTTATCCGCAAATACAGCGCATTCGGTAAGTATTCTTGCCTCGTCAATAACGATATCAAGCCCCTCAAGCGTCTGCTCAAGTCTTGCTCTCAGCTTCTGCCTGTATTGCTCCACAGCTCCTGCAGCAAGTTCCTTGATCCTTGCCGCCATTTCCATAAGACCCGCTTTTTTGGAGAGAAGATCCTCAGCCAAACGTGAGCCCTCTTCCTCGCGCATCTTGATAAAACTGTCTAAGGCGCTGTCAAGAACACCCTTTATATTTTCCCATTCGCTTTCCATATCCGCATCGGGTCTTTTTACGTTGAAGACATCGGGAGTTCTGGCGATAGCCATAAGACTCATATCGTCTCTTAAACCGAATTCGTCTCTCAGACTCTCCAGCGCTTCTATGTATGCCTTGGCATAGCCCTTATCAAGCTGTACCTCAACGCCTTCCGACTCTATGACGTTTACGGAAACAAATACGTCTATCTTACCTCTTGATATGCCCCATGACTGTATATACGCCTTTACCTTTTCCTCAAGGCAGGTATAAAGACGCGGTATCTTCACCGAGCAATCGAAAAATCTGTTGTTAACAGACTTTAATTCTACCTGTATCTCTTTGCCTCCGACAAGTGCTTCAGACCTGCCGTATGCAGTCATACTCCTTACCATAGGGTACCTGTGCCTTTCAGTTTTTCTTTACTATGTTTACCTTATATTCTAACTCTTTCAAGCTTTTTTGTCAACTTTATATTAGATATATAACACTATTTTTTAAAGAGTCTGTCTATTTTCAGTCGGCTCCTTATCTTTACCGTATAAAGTATCAAAAGCTTCGTCATAGCCAGATCGTACAGAACAAAAGTTATATTTCCCAGGACAAAGAAAACAATATCTATTGCCATTCCCTCCGCTTGCGCAGCAAAGAAATGTTTTGACAAAACAAGAGTAAGCACAAGAGCAGTATCGAACATAGACATTTTAAGTATCCACGATATCCAAGCATTGTTTCTTTCAAAGAGAAGCTTGAACATAGGGTATACTCCGGCGAACACCGCAAATATTGCCGCACCGAATTTGTTCGGGAGCAATACGATCGATAGCACAGAACTTATAAGCCACAGAGACCAGGGATACATTCCGCCCAGCTCTATTACGGCGAAATAAACGAGGAAGGATGCAACTGCGGCAGTAGTAAGATCGAGGATCTCCAAAACGGACCCGAAATACAGTATTACCACTGCAAGAGCACACAAAAGCCCCGTAAGCGCAATTTTGCCCGTTTCTTTCCTTTTCATATCAGCAGCACCCCAAAAGATCTCCGCCGAGACATTCACAGAGACAGTCAGCGCAGATCAGAGAGGTACAGATATCGCATCCGGAACATTCGCCGGAGCTTCCTCTATCATAAGCTCTTCCGTATTCGTGGGCGTTCTGCTTTATGCTTCCGAGTGCCTCTTTGTATTCACTGTTATCGGGATCCATATAACAGGCTATTTCAAAATTCTTTTGTGCATCATAATACCATCCGCGCTGGACCAAAACACAGCCCTTGAGAAAATGCCATTCCGCATTTCTTGCGGTCTGAGGCATATTGTTAAGATACATATCCGCTTCTGCGAATTTTGCACTGTTGATAAGACTTCTTACGTACGTAAGCTCTGCTCCGTAGCTCCCCTGAGATGCGGAGCTGTAGCCCTTGTTTCCATTGGCTCTCAACTTCTGTACGTTATCGTAAGCCTCATTTATTTCTTTCATCTTTTCCTGGGCAAGCTCAGCCGCCGCAGGCTCGTTTGCATAGTTGTCGGGATGATATTTTCTTGCAAGCTCTCTGTATGCTTTTTTTATTTCTTCATCGGTGGCATCGGGCGCCACACCGAGTACTCTGTACGGATCTGTCATTTACTGTTCCTTTCGCAGCTGCAGCTCTCGCCCTTTTCAGTTCTGAGACTGTCGCATATTTTCATCTGCACCCGGGGCATACCGAGATACAGTATATTGTTTATGATATTTTCTATTCCTTTATCTCTTATCTCAAACTCGGAAATAAGCTTCGCAGCTTCGGAAAGCTCCATCGTCATAGCCACGGACAGTCTTTCCGTATCGGATTCCGAGGGCTTCTCTCCCATACTTAGTTTAAAGGGATTTTTCCTTCCTGCTTTTATATCGCCTTTAAGATCATCTGCGGCATCGGCAAGGTATATCCAACGGCCTACTCTGAGCCCAAGATCCTTTAAAGCATCCTTGACTACCCTGTTTTCAACACCGTAGGAGGCTATTGAAGACAATATCCTTCCGAACATATCCGCCGCCTCATCCGGACTCAGATCTTCCTTCTCCTCGGCAGCGCAGAGCGCATCCATTCCCGACTTTATTTCATAGTCAAGCTCGGAGAGTCCTGCCCGCCTCCTCATTCTCGATGCATAAGGAAGGAGCAGTGCGGCGCCAAGCTTTTTAAATCCCTTGGAATCCCTCAGATCGTCAAGTACCTTATAATAGCTCAGCAGTGCCGCCGCAGATGCGCAGTAACGCAGGCTTTCACACTCATCCAAGGTGGGCATACTGCATCTTTTCATAAAACAGCGTTTCTTGGAGAAGCTCATCTCGTCCCCGTTTACTCCCAGTCTTACCAGGGCAAGGAACACAAAGTCGTAGGAAAGAGTCATTCTGGAACCGCAGCCTGTACACTTGCCCATAGATCTGCAAAGCCCGCAATACACGCTTTTGTAAAAATCGTATTCTTTTACCTTCAGTTCAGGGGCATGGACCTTTACATATCCGAACATTGCCGTCTCCTTTTCAGTTTATCTTTTATATTATAATATATTTCGGCGGTCAATGTCCATAGCTTAAGGACTTTTATTACAATTTTTTTACACTTAATTTGCATTCGGTATTTTTTTAAAAAAGTATTGACAAAAATATATTTTTGTGATTTAATAATCCCATATTGAAAAAGGCATTGACGGAATCAAGCTTTTATCTGAGTTTCAGAGAGTCGGCGTTTGGTGCGAGCCGATACAGAGGGTAACAGCCGTCTCGTTCCCGAGCCTGCTTTGTGAAAGCCTTTTATGCGAGTAATGAAGCACGGGCAGTCCCGTTACAGACTGTGGACTTGTTAGAGTCCGAGAAAGTGATTATCCCTTTTGGGTAATAATCAGGGTGGTACCGCGATACAATGTCGTCCCTGGAGCGTATGCTTCAGGGCTTTTTTCATTCTATTTTCGTAAAGAGGAGCTATACAAATGAAGAAAATTTTTATCAGTGACATGACTATAAGGCAGTCGTCTGCAGAAGAAGGAAACACTCTCAGCTTCCGTGAAAAGATCGAGCTTGCGGAAATGCTCGACAAGCTTGGAGTATCCATTATCGAGCTTGGAACTGTGGGAAATAAAAAGACTGACAGTCTTCTTATAAAGTCTATAGCTTCATCAGTCAAGCACAGTACCGTAGCAGTCAGCGTAACGAACCCCGAAAATACTGAATTTGTATGGTCTGCGCTCAGATCCGCCGTATCTCCCAGATTGCAGGTAGAAGCGCCGGTAAGCTCTGTGGGAATGGAATATTCCGCAAAGAAGAAACCTGCCGCACTCATTGAATATATTAAGGAAAACGTATCCGTATGCAAATCTCTCTGCTCCGACGTTGAATTTATAGCCAAGGATGCCACCAGAGCTGAAACGGAATTTCTCAAAGCGGCAATATCTGCCGCAGTTTCGGCAGGAGCAACAACGGTGACTCTTTGCGATACGGCAGGTGCCATGCTTCCCGAGGAATTTTCCGAATTTATCACCGACATAACAAACGCCACTCCCGAGCTTTCCGAGGTAAGACTCGGCGTTGACTGTTCAAACGCAATGTACACGGCCGATGCCTGTGCTGTCTCCTCCGTAAGACACGGAGTAGGCGAGATAAAAGCTTACGTATGCGGAGGAAACGGCGTATCACTCAAAAATATTGCCCGCATCATAAACAGCAAGGGCTGCGAGCTGGACGCATCCTGCGACATAAGACATACAAGCGCAGATACTCTCATTTCTCATGCAGAACGCCTCTGCGCTCACGAAAGTGCAAAAAGATCTGTTTTCGGTGCCGCCAAGGAGCAGACCGACGACGGAATAAGGCTTACGGAAAACGACAGTATATCCGATATTGCAAAAGCGGCTCAGGAGCTTGGATACGAGCTTTCCGAAGAGGATAAAATAAAGGTACACGAAGAATTCATCAAGGTAGTCTCCAAGAAAAAGAGCGTAAGTTCCAAGGAGCTTGACGCCATCGTTGCCGCACATGCCATGCAGGTCCCCCCCACCTACAAGCTTGAAAGCTACATCATAAACGCAGGAAATATCATATCGGCTACCGCACATATAAAAATGACGAAGAACGGCAGTGCTTTGGAAGGTATATCCGCAGGTGACGGTCCTATTGACGCTGCTTTCCGCGCGCTTGAACAGATAACGGGACATCACTACGAACTTGACGACTTCCAGATACAGTCCATTACGGAAGGCCGTGAAGCTCTCGGTCAGACGGTAGTAAAGCTTCGTTCGGGAGGAAAGGTATACTCGGGAAGAGGAACCTCCACCGATATTATCGGAGCAAGTATAAGTGCATACGTAAATGCGCTGAACAAGATAGTTTTTGAGGAGGTATAAATATGAAGCTCTCATTTTCAACAAGAGGCTGGGGTCATCTCGGTTTCGACCGTTTCTGCGAAGAAGCGCTGAATTGCCGTTTCTCAGGCATAGAGCTTCACGACGTTCATAAATATCCCGAGCTGTTTGAAAGCGAAGCTCCTCTCAACAAATACAGTCTCTCATCTACCTTAAGATATCTCAAAGGCGAAAATATTTCTCTTCCCTGTCTTGATACTTCATTTGACATATCCTCAGAAACAGACAATGAGATAATATTCTCCAATATGCAGCTTGCAAAAGACATGCAGATATATTACGTCAGCGTCTGCGCCGGTAAGGATGACCCCGAAGCTATCGAAAAAGAACTTAAAATACTTACCGAAAAAGCAGAAGAGCTGGGTTTATGTATACTTGTGAAGACCACAGGAGTTTTTGGGGATACATCCCGTCTCCGTACTGTCCTTGACAGTTTCGCAAGCGATGAACTTGCGGCACTTTGGGATATGCACCACACCTACAGAAACAACGGCGAATCTGCAGATACTACCATAAAGAATCTCGGTGCATACGTAAGACACGTGCATTTAAGAGACTCCGACGAAAGCGGTAACTATGAATTAGTAGGAGAAGGCAGCCTTCCCATAAGCGATATGATGGGCGCTCTCTATTCGATCAATTACGACGGCTTCATTTCACTTGAGTGGAGACCCGAATGGATGAGTGAACTCGATGACTGCGAGATCATATTCCCTCATTTCGTCAACTATATGAAGAAGTTCGACAATCCCAGAGGAAAGAAGAAAGAACTGTACTTCAATCACGACCACAGCGGTCAGTACGTATGGAAAAAGGATGAAATAATCGAATATACCTTCTCTCAGGTCCTCGACAGAATGGTTGAGGAATTTCCGGACCAATACGCCTTCAAATATACCACTCTCGACTACACGAGAACGTATTCCGAATTCCGCGATGACGTGGACAATTTTGCAAGAGCTCTGGTATCTATGGGCGTCAAGCCCGGTACAAAGGTAGCCGTATGGGCAACAAACGTTCCCGCGTGGTACATATCATTTTGGGCAACCACCAAGATAGGTGCCGTACTCGTAACGGTAAACACGGCATACAAGATACATGAGCTTGAATATCTGCTCAGACAGTCGGATTCTCATACACTCGTAATGATAGAATCAGCTCTCGACAGTAACTATGCAAAGATAATAAACGAGCTTTGTCCCGAAATAGCCTCTTCCGTACCCGGCAAACCTCTTCATTGCAAACGCCTGCCCGTATTGCGCAACGTAATAAGCGTAGGCTTCAAGCAGCCGGGATGTCTTACCTTCGATGAAACGATGAAGCGTGCTTCTCTCGTTCCGAAGGAAGAAATATACCGTATGGCGGCAGCAGTACGTCCCGACGACGTATGTAATATGCAGTACACCTCAGGTACTACAGGCTTCCCCAAAGGCGTAATGCTGACACATTACAACGTAGTCAACAACGGTAAATGTATCGGCGACAGAATGGGACTTTCCACAGCAGACAGAATGATGATACAGGTACCTATGTTCCACTGCTTCGGAATGGTACTGGCTATGACTGCTTCCATGACACACGGAGCCACCCTCTGTCCTCTGCCCTATTTTTCGGCAAAGTCATCCCTTGCCTGCATAAACCAGGAGCATATCACCTGCTTCCACGGAGTTCCAACAATGTTTATAGCAATGTTTAACCACGAGGATTATGCAAAAACAGACTTTTCATATATGCGCACGGGAATAATGGCAGGAGCAGGCTGTCCTCCCGAGCTTATGAGAAAGGTAGCAAGTCCCGAAGGAATGAATATGAGAGGAATTGTAAGCGTATACGGACAGACAGAATCCTCTCCCGGAAGTACGATGAGTTCCTGGGAGGATCCGCTGGATCTGCGTTGCGATACTGTGGGATATGCTTTCCCGCACGTTGAATGTAAGGTAATAGATCCCGAAACAGGTGAAGAAGTACCTGACGGAGTAAATGGAGAATTCTGCTCAAGAGGCTACAACCTTATGAAGGGATACTACAAGATGCCCGAAGCCACTAAGGCAACCATCGACAGCGAAGGCTGGCTCCATTCGGGAGATCTTGCCTGCAAAAGAGCTGACGGCTGCTATCTTATTACGGGCAGACTTAAAGATATGATCATCAGAGGCGGAGAGAATATCTATCCCAAAGAAATAGAAGAGTTTCTCTACACCAATGACAAGATCAAAGACGTGCAGGTCATCGGTGTTCCCGATGAGAAATACGGTGAAGAGATAATGGCCTGCATAGTGCTCAAGGAACCCGGAAGCATGACCGAAGAAGAAGTAAAGAGCTATGTAAGAGGACATATGGCAAGGCACAAGATACCGAGATACGTAGACTTTGTGGACAGTTTCCCCATGAACGCCGCAGGAAAAATACTCAAGTATAAAATGAGAGAAGCTGCAGCTGAAAAGCTCGGTCTTAAAAAATCATAATTTTTTAAAAAACTCTATTGACAAAGCAAAACAACGGTGATATAATCTTTCCATACTTTTTAAAAGGCATTGACGGAGACGATCGGATTCCGAGACTTTCAGAGAGTCGGTGTATGGTGCGAACCGACAGTTAACGATCCAAGTATCTATCACTCCCGAGCCGAAAGCCCCAAAGCATTTGCCGGTAGGCGCTTTCCGTAATCCTGCGTTAAAGGATAGGATCTGTTGGGATCTGAAGAGGCGATCATAGATCGCAAATTGAGTGGTACCGCGAGCTTTTTACAGCCCGTCTCAAAGTTATTTGAGGCGGGCTTTTTCGTTATCCACCATGCTTCACTCCCTTCTTAATTTTCAAAGACCGCACAGGCGGCAGGAGGAACATTATGGCAAACACAAACACAACTACCAACACTCAGCTTCTTGAGATTGCGCTCCGTATAAAGGAAATGCGCGAAATAGAGGGGTACAGCGTTGAAGAAATGGCAGAAAAAGTGTCCGTAAGCCCCGAGCTTTACAGACAGTACGAAAGCGCTTCCGCAGACCTTCCCTTTACCTTCATACACAAGTGTGCCCTTACATTCGGTATTGAGATCACGGATCTTCTCGAAGGACAAAGCGCTCACCTTTCTTCGTATACAGTTACAAGAAAGGGACAGGGTAAGCAAACGGCGAAGGAAGACGGC
>SVSF01000019.1 GCA_015064425.1 Oscillospiraceae bacterium
GGAGTAATATACAAAATGTTTAGAGAATTGACACGAATAAATAAAAAGCTTTCTTTGGAGGAATGTATAAGTATTCTTATAACAGAAAAAAGAGGAGTCCTTTCGATAAATGGAGATGAAGGTTATCCTTACGGAATGCCGATGAACCATTTTTATAATGAGGAAAACGGGAAGATATACTTTCATTGCGGAAAAAAAGGCCACAGAGCAGAAGCGTTAAAAAAGGATAGCAGAGTTTCTTTTTGTGCCTACGATTCCGGATACTGCAATCCGGGTGAGTGGGCGCTCAATATAAAAAGTGTTATCGTATTTGGGAAGATAAAAACAGTGAATGACCCAAACAGGATAGTTGATATTACGACAAAGCTATGTTATAAATTTACACATGATGAGACGTACATTAAAAAAGAAATCGAACAAAATGCAGAAAAAACATTGCTACTGGAGCTGAGCCCGGAGCATATTTGCGGCAAGTCGGTAAATGAATCGTAATACTACGGTTTGTTGCTTGCAATTATCTCTACAGTGGGTAGATTTCTCCCCAATCAACCTGCGGTATGTGGATTTTTGTTGCTTTTATCTATAAAATATAGAGGGAGGTATAGGATATGGACCAAATTAAAATCGGAAGATTTATTGCCGAGAGTAGAAAAAAAGAAGCTCTTACACAAATGCAGTTGGCTGAAAAGCTGGGTATTACCGACAGAGCAGTATCTAAATGGGAAACAGGAAAATGTCTGCCCGATTCTGCTATTATGCTTGAACTTTGCGATATTTTGAAGATCACAGTAAATGATCTGTTGTGTGGGGAGGCAGTACCAATGGAAAACTACAATAAAGAGTTGGAAAACAATTTACTTGAAATGGTGAAACAAAAAGAGAAAACGGATAAGAGAATGTTGTTGGTAGAGGTAATAATGATAGTTGTGTGTATTCTTCCTATACTTGGGGCAACATTGCTTGTTTCACTTATACCTATGGAAGAAACTATTGGGCTTATTGTAGAACTGGCAAGTATAGTTCCTAGCCTTATCGCATTACCCTTTATGCTGAAAATAGAACAGATTGCCGGCTACTATAAATGTACAAAATGCGGTCATATGCAAGTTCCTACGTGTAAAAGCGTTTTTTGGGCAATGCATTTGGGCAGAACCAGATATATACGTTGTGCGGCTTGCGGAAAAAAATCGTGGCATAAGAAAGTCGTAAGTAAAGAATAGATCATACTAAGAAAAACGGCACCTTAAAGGGTGCCGTTTTGCAATTATAAGGACAGACGTTTTCTATAGTCGCTTGGTGAGATCTTCTCATGCTTTGAAAAGAATTTTGAAAAAGCCAAAGAATCATAATATCCTACAGCTTGTGCTACTTCTGTGATGGAAAGAGAGGTCTCTTCAAGTAATGCCTTTGCCTGATTCAATCTGTATTCGTTTATATACTGTTTGGGTGATCTTCCGCAGCGTTCAGTAAATATCTTAAAGAGATATACTTGGCTGACTCCCAGTTCTTTTGCAATTTCAGAAACGGAAAGATCCCCTGAATAACTGTTTTCGATAATGCTTTTTGCATGCCTGAAATAGATGTCTGTACTTTTTACAGTATTTATGCCTTGTCCTTTAAGGCTTTGATATTTGAAAAAGTTGATAAATATTTCGTGCATTTCGAAGGGGTCGAGCATTGCTCTGTCAAAGGAACACAGTTTTTTCACCGTACTCTCGATCTTCTGAATATGGTTGTATTCAAATATACCGCTTGCCGGATCGGCGTAATAATAAGGCAACAGTTTTTCCATATCATTTCCTTCTGCCATAAACCAGAATAGTTTCCAAGGTTCTTCTTTATCTCCGTAATACTCTTCGAGTTGTCCCGGTCTTATGATAAATCCATGACCTTTTGTGACGGGATTCCCGTTAAAATATCCTTTACCATCGGTAACGTAATGTATGATGTAATAAGTCCTTTTTGCCGGACCGTAAGCGGTAACAGACTTTTCGTCGCTGTACCCCATATTGATAATGCTGAAGGAGAGCGGGGAAGGAACTGAATAGATAGAAATGTACATTTAATGTTTCACCTACCTTTTAGTTAAGAATTTACCATATAAAGTATTGATTTGTCAATAGACATCGGAGTGCGTTTTTGTTAAAATGATAATAAATAAGGCGAAGAACGGCTTTGCCGATGTATCAAGTCTATCGAAAGGTAGTTTTTATTATGAATATAAGCGAACGTTTTATGTCTATGGGAGAGGCATTTGCCGCGGGAATGTATGAGGAGACTGACCGCAGTCTCTTTTACAGAAAGGCTCTGGGACTCAGAAGATATTTCGAAAATATAAGCTTACCCCAATACAAGGGAGAATATCTCTATCCATCCGGTCCCCGTCACGAGACTATGATGGTGGGAAATTACTATTGGAACGGCTTTAATTATAATTATGGGGCTATGCATGCGCACGACCCCGAACTCGCAAATATGATAGCAAATGATTTTTGTCGTTATCATGCTACCGTTCCGATGGAGCATTCCGTAGGTGCGGGACCTCTTTATACACACTCTTTCCCTCATTATGAACGTATAATTGCAGAGGGATTTGATTCCTATGAAGAACGTATTGCGAAGATCGAAGACGAGGATATGCGCGAAGGACTTCTTCACCTTACTTCCGGAATAAGAACTTATGTTAAGAGATGTGTTGAATATCTTGAAAGTGTTTCAGCAGATCAAAAGCTTATAGATGCTCTCAAAAGAGTTCCTATGAAGCCTGCTGAAAACATTTATGATGCTATAGTTTGCTGGAACTTTATATTCTATCTCGACTGCTGTGACAACGTAGGCTGTCTAGCTTCGGGTCTTATGCCTTACTATAAGGGAGAGAATGTGGTCGAAGTGCTTAAAAACTTCTACGATAACGTTGATGCAAACACGGGTTATTCAATGGCTCTCGGTATAGATTATTCACCTCTTACCATCCAGTGTCTTGAGGCTGTCAAGGGAAAGAGAAAGCCTCAGATAGAGCTTTTTGTAAACCGTGATACTCCAGATGAGATATGGAAAAAGGCATTTGAGGTAGTAAGGACCAACGGCGGTCAGCCTGCATTCTACAACCACGATGCTATCCATTGCGGTCTTATGAAGCGTTTCCCCTCCATCACGGAGACGGATATAAAGAAATTCTGCGGAGGCGGATGCACCGAGACAATGCTTGCAGGACTTTCGAACGTAGGCTCTCTTGATGCAGGTATCAACCTTGCGCTTATCCTTACTCAGGTAATAAACGAAAAGCTTGAAATATCCGAAAGCTACGAGCAGTTCTACTCCTACTTTATGGAAGAGACCCGCGCCGTAGTTGATATGGTAACAAGAGAAATATCCAATTCCCAGAAGAACCGTGCCGAGCTTAATCCTCTGCCTATGCGTACCCTCCTTATTGATGACTGCATAGATAACGGTAAGGACTTCAATAACGGCGGAGCAAGATATATGTGGAGCATTATCAACTTTGCTGGAATGATAAATGTTATAGATTCTATGCTCGTTATCAGAGATCTTGTGTTCAGACAGAAGCGCTACAGCGCATCTGAGCTTGTGGGATTTTTGAAGGCGAACGATGAGAAGTTCCTCGAGGAAGCAAAGAACCATCCCGTAAGCTTCGGACACGATGACGAGGATGCGGATACAGTCGCTCACGAGATAAGCCGCGAGATATACTCTATGCTTGACGATAAGATGCCTTATTTCGGACTCGGTTTTATTGCGGCATCAATTCAGTTTAATACAGCTGCATCCGCAGGCGCGGGCGTAAGTGCTACACCCGACGGAAGAAAGAGCGGAGCTCCTCTCTGTGATTCCATCGGTCCTATCTTCGGTAAGGCTGTTAAGGGTCCTACGGCTCTGCTTAAGAGTTCTACCTCACTTGAATTGAAGAAGGCTCTCGGAACTCCCGTTCTCAACTTTACGGTAAATCCCAACTTTGACGATGAAGTGCTTAAAGGTCTTATTCTCGGATACGTAGAACTTGGCGGTATACAGATGCAGATAACCTGCGCTTCAAGAGAAATGCTTGAGGAGGCATATGCCGATCCGAATAAGCACAGAAATCTCATTGTGCGCGTAGGAGGATATTCCGAATACTTCTGCCGACTTCCCGACGACCTTAAGAGAGTCGTTATGGAACGTGCCGTGCATCTCGGATAACAATTTATGGACGTTTTCCCAAGCGGAAAACGTCCTTTTTTTTATTTGATAGTATATGGCGAAGCTTATATGATGGATGAAATTTGTGTAAAACGTAAAAAAATGTTTTGTTTTATTGACATTTTACACAAAGGCTCATATAATTGGTCAGTAGTCTAAGGAGATGATATTATGGGTATGGGCTCCGCAAAAAAGACAGTAATATTTGTAGCCGCATTTTTTTTAATTATAATATTGCCGCTTTTAGTTATTGATGCGATATCGGAATTAAAAGCAAAAGAAGACATAGATGGATCCGAGGATAATGCGGAAAATATTCCACTGTATTGCAACGTGGATATACGAACCAAAGAAAGAGAGTGGGAGTATGAGCTTCCTTCGGGCATCAATGCAGAAGAAGCTTTAAAAATGTGCGGAATTGAATTTGATGCCAACGATATATTAAGCTGCGGAAGAGATCACTTAATAAACGAGGATACGGAGATACGTCTTACGTACGTTGACGCTGAGGCGTTTACGTATACAGAGACCGTTGCTTTTGATACCGTATATCTTGAAGTGCAGGATATTCCCAAAGGAACCGCTGAACTTGTATGCGAGGGAGAGACCGGAACGGACATAATATATTCCGAGATCGAATATCACGATGGGATAGTATATACCGAGAATTTTATTAAACGCGAGACGGTAAAGAAGCCGGTTGACCGAGTGGTGCGCATAGGTGTGGGCGGAAGTTTTATCGGAAATGACGGTCAGGTACACGACTATTCGTACTACATTGATATGGTAGCTACTGCATATTACGGATCGGGATATACCAAAAGCGGAAAATGGGTGAGACCCGGTATGATAGCCGTAGATCCCAGAGTGTTGGATCTCGGTACAAAGGTGTACCTTACAGGGGAGTTTAAGGATTATGGGGTCGTATCCTGCGAAGATACGGGAGGCTTTATAAAAGGGAAGCGTATAGATATTTATATGCTCACTCTCGAAGAGTGTTGTGAGTTCGGAAGACGTAATATGCGCGTATATATTCTCGAGGATCAGGAAAAATACAGTTATGTTACAGAATAAAAAGTTCTCCGTGAGGAATCTGACCTTTGGTCGTTCCGCATGGAGAATTTTTTTTGATTATCGGATCTTTACGGGAAGAAGCTTCGGCATAGTTGCAATGAGGCGTCGTTCTTTGCATTCCGAACAGAGTTTATTTAAGCTTTACTATTACCGCCATACGGTTTATGTCGTCGTTACTTATATTTTCTCCTGCACCGTAGCGAGCATCGGAATACAAGCTTACAAGCTCTTTTTCGCTGTCGTTTGAACAGAGAGTACGGGACAGCTCATCGGGTGTTTCCGTTCTTTTGAACTTAGCTCCGCTTCTTATTTTTGACAGAACGAATTTTACGTAGATAAAACGCATTCTTTCGCAGTTATCGGCAAGGCTTCCATATCGGGGAAGCTTTTTAAAGCTTTTGGTATTCTTGCTCCGACTTTCCTTGCGATATCTGATGAAGCTGCGTTCATCCTCACCGCCAATACCTCTTTTGGCACCGGGGACTCCGAAAAAGCGCTTCACCTTGTTACCGAATATGCCGAATCTTTTTCCAAGCTCCTTGAGCCACGAACCCGCACGGGTCTTTATCTTTGTAAAAAGTGTACGCTTAAGGTATTTGATGAAAAAGTGAAGGGATACGAGTGCGACTGCGGCGGCAAGTACGGCAATGGCGTCGCAGGCGTTTTTGTTTAGCCTATCCGAAAGCAGAAGCGAGCATTGATAAATAAGCGTGGCAACAAGAATGAGTATAAATGATGTTACGATATCGCGGTTTTCTTTTATCTTTTTAATGAGCGACTTAAATAGCAAGTTCTTCACCTGCCTTTAAAACACTGCCTGTACCGGGCTCTCTTCCGAGGTGAATAAATTCCACGTTGTTGTTTAAATTTTTGAAGTATTCAAGCCTTTCCGATACCTCGGAGCTTATAGTATTGCTTATAAATATGATGTCAGAATTACTGATGGTGAGAGAGTTTCCGAGCCCCAAAAGGGCATAAGGAGAGATACCTTCTCTCGGACGTATCTTTGCCATTTCCATAAGTATTTCTTTGAGATGCATTTCACCGCTTTCCACGGGGAAAAAGATGCTTTGGTTTCCTTCTGTTGTAGTACAGTTTGCGGCGAAGCCCGCTCTGTACCCGTTATAAAGGGCATCGTGTATCAGCGCAGATGCGAAGGAAAGTCCTTCCTCCATCATTTCTTCGTATTCCAGGGTAGTCATAGATTCTCCCGGGGAGAGGGCAAAGTTAAGATAAAGCATCATAATTCGGCTTGAGGAATGGTCTCTGTTGTTGACCCGTATCCCGCTGCCGCCTGCATAGGCACTTTTTGCCGTTGCTTTAAAATTTATGATATTGAAAGGGTCACCGGGGCAGTAATCTCTTATACCGCTTAGTGAAAAGGGATCTTCTATAAGCCTTCTGCGGGATAAAAGTTCACCCTGAAGAATACTTGAGGGGCGGGAAAGATCTTTTGTATCTATCAGCTTCGGGTATACGTACAGTTCCGCTTTAGAGTTTACGTTTACAGAAAAATTCCCCTTGCATATATCTACCGACTCAAGAGTATAATGACCGCGCTTTAAGCACTTTACTTTATGCCGTCTTATTATTTGCATATAGGGCAGAAGGTGGAAGCGGCTCTTTATCAGCTGCATACTGTGAACGTGGTTTCCGAAGGCTCCGTCAATATCAAGCTCGGGGAACATATAGGACTCCACGTCAACGAAAAATATGGGAAAAATGCTTCTGTTATAAATTGTTTCGGTAAAGGTAAGCTCTTCCGATTCATACACTCCCGTTTCCTCAAATTCTCTTTTGTACGTCAGAAGGGAAAGGGTCCTTCTGTCAAGATGCCTTACAAGAAGAACGATGCCTACAATTAAAAGAATTGCAAGTAAAAGGACGCCCACATAGGAAAAGAAGCGAGCAAGCGCCTCAGAATTGACGATAGCGTATATCAGATCAGTCATTTTGCGGACTCCTTTCTTTAAATTTGCCTAGTTTTATCAGCCTTCAAGGACCTCTTCTGTGGGAACGGGTACCGTCTTTATTATCTCGTCAAGTACGTTTGCCGCGGCATTCTTTTTCATTCTTGCCGAGGTATTTAGTATTATTCTGTGTTCAAGTACGGGAAGCACTGCACGCTTGACGTCATCGGGTTTTACGAAATCTCTTCCGGATATTGCTGCCAAGCCTTTTGCCGTTCTGATAAGGGCAATAGCGGCTCTGGGGGATGCTCCCAGGCTTACGCTGTCAAAATGATGTGTAGCTTCAGTTATACTTACAGCATAGCTCATAATATCTCTGTGAACAAATATCTTGTCGGTCTCTTTCTGGGCTTCAAGTATATCTTCTTTGCTTACAGAAGGCTCAAGCGAAGCCAAAGGGTCGTCAGCTGCAAATCTTTCAAGTATGCGTATGCTCTCCTCATGGCTTGGATACTTCATAGAGATCTTAATGAGGAATCTGTCAAGCTGTGCTTCCGGAAGGGGGAAAACACCCATATTTTCAACGGGGTTCTGGGTTGCGACGACCATAAAAGGATCGGGAAGTCTATAGGTTTTTCCATCTACGGTAGTCTGTCTTTCCTCCATACATTCAAGAAGTCCCGACTGCGTTTTGGGGGTTGCTCTGTTTATTTCATCGGCAATGAGTATATTGGAAAATACGGGACCCTTGACAAATTCAAACTCCGAGGTCTTCATGTTGAAAAAGTTGACACCCGTAATGTCTGAGGGAAGAAGGTCGGGAGTAAACTGTATTCTCCTGCACTCTGCATCGGAAGATGCCGCAAGTGATTTTACCATCATAGTCTTACCGGTACCGGGAACATCCTCGATAAGAACGTGTCCGCGGCAGAAAAGAGAAACGATAAGCAGATCAATACTTTCGTCTTTTCCGACAATTATACGGGAAATATTTTCTTTTAAACTTTTGTAGGTGGCGTATGCGATGCCTGACATAAATATGACCTCCGTATAGAATAAAACAGTTTTGAAGCTTTCGGTTTTTCATTAAATATTGACAAAACTGTGTTTAATTTATTATACTATATATTATAACCGAACATTGATTGAAAGTAAATGATAATTTAATAAACTTCGGAAAGACGGAGGAACAGCTTTGCTTAAATACCTTGAAGCGGGAAAGATAATCAACACCCACGGTGTTGACGGAAAAGTTAAGATAGAATGTTGGTGCGACAGTTTGGATGTGCTTATAGATCTGGATACTCTTTATTTTAAAAAGGGAAACGATTATGAGCCATGTAAAGTGGAAAGAAGTACGTATTTCAAGCAATGGGCTTTAGTGAAGCTTGAGGGTTGCAATAGCTTTGAGGCTGCCAATGCTTTGAGAAATAAAACAGTATATGCCGCAAGAGAAGACCTCCCCATAGAAGAGGGTGCGATGTTTGTTGCCGAGATGATAGGACTTGAGGTAAAGAACGTTGACAGCGGAAAGATCTACGGCAGACTTTCCGACGTTATAAACGGCGTGGGAAACGATCTTTATGAAGTTGATACGGGAAAAGAAAAAGTACTTATTCCCGCGGTGAAGGAATTTATAAAAGAAACGAGCTTTGAGAACGGAATACTCATAAGGCCCATAGAAGGAATGTTCGATGAGATTTGATATTATGACTCTTTTTCCCGATATGGTGGATACCGTCCTCGGTACCAGCATTATCGGAAGGGCAGTGCAGAACGGCGCAATAGAGATATATACACACAACATCAGGAAATATTCAAAGGATAAGCACAGACGTGTGGACGATACACCATACGGTGGCGGAATGGGAATGCTTATGGCAGCCCCCCCTATATACGATTGCTGGAAGGCGGTAAAAGACTCGGTAGGTGCGGACAAAAAAACATTGACGGTCTATATGTCTCCGTGCGGCAAGGTGCTCGATCAGAAAAAAGCAAGAGATCTTACGCATTATGACGCTCTCATTATCCTTTGCGGACACTATGAAGGGATAGATCAGAGGATAATAGATGAGATCGTTGATGAGGAGCTTTCAATCGGCGATTACGTTCTGACGGGAGGAGAACTTCCTGCATGCGTTTTGGTGGATTGCGTATCGAGAATGATCGACGGAGTCCTTTCTGACAGCGAATGCTACGAGAACGAAAGTATAGCTTCGGGAATGCTTGAATATCCGCAATATACGCGTCCTGTCGAGTTTCACGGAATGAAGGTTCCGGAGGTCCTCCAAAGAGGAAATCATTCGGATATAAATAAATGGAGATATAAGGCGGCGCTTGAAAGAACGGCGAAGAACCGCCCCGATCTGATGTGATGAATAAAAAAACGGGAACAAAGCCCATAACAACGGTGCTTTTTATGGTGCTTGCCACCATGCTTTCAAAGGTTTTGGGTCTGATAAGAGAGATGCTTCTGGCAGCTCATTACGGAGCCGGAAATACTGCCGCCGAGGCTTTTTCTTCGGCACAAAGTATACCGTCCTCATTTTTCGATATACTTCTTTCCGCTGCTATATTGGGATGCTTTATTCCCGTATATAACGGCTTCGGTAAGGATGGAAAAGAAGCCGATCGTTTTGCCTCAAGCTTTTTGAATATTATAAATATCATAACGGGAGCTATGAGTATTTTGGGCATAATTTTTGCAGAACAGCTCATCTCCGTTATGACTCCGGGACTTGACGGAGAAACTGCAGTACTTGCCGCAAGGCTTCTCCGTATTATGTTTCCGATGATAATCTTTACCGGAAGCGCGTATACGCTTGTGGGCATAATGCAGTCAAAAGACAGATTTCTTCTTCCTGCACTTATAAGCGCTATATCAAACGGCGGAGTAATAATGTACTTTGTGTTTATTGACGGTCTTTTGGGAGACAGATCTGTATACGGACTTGCAATAGCCTATGCTCTATCGTGGCTCGTGCAGCTTTTGACACTTGCCGTTCCGCTTTTCAAAAGCGGTTTTAGATTTAAAGCTGTGATCGATTTGAAAAGTCCGCAAATGATAAAGGCGCTTAAAATGATACCGCCCATAATGATAGGTTCCTGGCTCTTACCTTCGGGACTGCTCATAGGGAAATACTTTGCTTCATCCTTTGGAGGAGTTGCGGTATTTAATTATGCCAACCAGAGTTATATAATGATAGCGGGGATACTTTCATACAGCATATGTAATTATGTCTTCCCCAAACTTTCAAAGCTTTCAAACGAAGGTGATGAACTCAGTTTCAATGCTTCGGTAAGGACTGGTATGCTTTCATCATGGTTCATAATCATTCCGTTTATGGCAGCCCTTCACGTGCTTTCCGGAGAGGGAATGGCGATACTGTATATGAGAGGCGAGTTCAGCCCGGCTTCAGCAAAGATGACGGCAGATGCCGTATCTGTTCTGGCTTTCGCAATGCCTGCCTTTGCAATAATAGAATTTTGCAGCCGTATGTTTTATTCAAAAAAGAATACGTCTGCTCCAATGGTTGCGGCGCTCGTCGGTGTTTCGGTCAATATACTGTGCTCATCTCTGACAGTGAAGCTTATATCTGCTGATATCGTATCGGTATCGATTGCAAATGCTCTTGGGCAGATATGTGCCGCTGCTGTGCTGATAATTTCGGCGTGCATGAAGGACAGAAAGCTTTTTGACCGCAGCTTTGTCTTGCAGACTTTGAAGCTTGCTGCGGGAGGAGTATGCTGCTATGCGGCAATGCGGCTTTCTTTAGATTTGATGAATAACGACCCGTTTGCATCGGGACCTATAAAAAATATAGCTGTTGTTTTCGCTGTGTTTATCCCGGGAGCACTTGTATACCTTTTGATATGCAAGATTTTGAAATTGAAGATTACGGGAAAGGAGGAACATAAATGAAAGCAAAGGCTTATCTGAAAAAAATGTTTAAAGACAGTTTTTTCGTTTTTTGGCTCTCAAAATTCGTAGACCTTGTTTACAAGGAAATGAAGAACAGCGCTATAGGCGGCTTTTTGACAAAGTATGATGTTGTTAATGACAAGGTTAAAAAGAGCTTCATATATAAAACTGTTTCAAAGATATTTTCTTTTAAGGGATGGAATAAAAGAATAAAACAGAGCATTTTGCGAGGATGCGAAAACAGTCTTATACTGTGGTATATAAAGAGAGTTTTGTCAGCCCTTTTTAGCGGTTCCGTAAAGACCTATGGTATATTTTTATCCTCCTCCGGTATATATACCGCACTTGTATACCTCCTTTCTAGATATGCATTTCCCGAGCATACGAAGGGTGAAGAATATCTTATTTGCGGAGCCTTAATGATAATAGCTTCGATACCTATGTTCTTTTCTTCGGAACCTCTTTCCGTCACGGTCTGTGACAGTAAAATAATAGGTTTTATAGTTTCGGATATGCTCGGAATACGCAGAAGCAATTTTGAACAAGAAAATTCTGCGGGAGGAAGAGGCAATGTAGCATTTGTCGCAGGCATTGCTTTCGGAATATTAAGTTTCTTTGTTTCTCCCACTTATATAATAGCGGCTGCGGTGTGTATCGTTGGACTTGTAGTAATACTCGGAAGTCCCGAAACAGGCGTTGTGGCTCTGTTTCTTTTGCTACCGTTTCTTTCCACTATGCAACTTGTGGCGCTGACTGCCTGCGTTGCTATGAGCTTTGTGTCAAAGCTTATCAGAGGTAAACGTACAATAAAGCTCCATAGCATAGATATACTGGTTCTTCTTTTTATGCTTGTGATCGCTTTGGGCGGTATCGTATCCGTGAGCAGAGGCGACAGTATAAAATCTGCAATGGTTTTTGTTTGCTTTATGCTTGGATACTTCCTTACCGTAAATCTTATCAAAACAGAAGAATGGGTAAAGCGCTGCGTGCTTGCCGTATCAACGGGAGCCGTTGTCGTATCACTTGTCGGTATATATGAGAATTTCTTTGGAACTGCGCTTTCTATATGGCACGATGAAGAAATGTTTGAGGGTATCAGCGGAAGAGTGGTATCTACCTTTGAAAATCCTAACGTTTTAGGTGAATACCTTGTAATGTGCGTTCCGTTTCTTTTCACAGCATTTATATGCACTAAGAGTAAAAACGCACGCCTGGGGGCTTTTGTATGCTCGCTGGTATGCGGAGCTTGTCTGATATATACCTGGTCAAGAGGAGCATGGCTCGGTTTTGCTTTCGCTCTTATAATATATCTGCTCATATGGAGTAAAAAGGCTATGCTCTTTATGTGTTTCGGAGTGTTTGCGTTGCCTCTCATTCCTTTGGTGCTTCCGGACAGTATTGCTCAAAGAATAGGAAGCATAGGTAATCTTACGGATACTTCTACCGCATACAGAGTGAATATATGGAAGGGTACTGTAAACATGATATCCGAACTTTGGGTCGGAGGAATAGGTATAGGAACGTCGGCTTTTAGCCGCATATATACACAGTATTCTCTTTCGGGAATAGAAAGGGCACCGCATGCGCATAACCTTTATCTGCAGATAATAGCGGAAACGGGAATCGTGGGAATATTGATATTTCTGGGACTTATTGTTATTTTTGCTCAAAGCTGTTTGTCTTTTTATACCAAAGATTGCATAAACGGAGACGCCCCGGACAAACGGGCAAAGATGGTATCTGCCGCTGCATTTTGCGGCATAGCGGCAGTATTGCTTCAAGGAATGACCGATTATATATGGTACAATTACAGAGTATTCTTTATGTTCTGGCTGATAATGGGTCTTGCCATAGCGGCAAGAAGAAGCTTCCTTTTTGAAAAACCGAAAAGGGTCAGTTCTGAACTCTGCATAGATATTCCGTACAGAAAGGCGGGCAAGTAAATGACCGAGAAAAAAATAAAAAAATTCAAGTTTAATTTTGTAGACCTCTTGTTTTTACTTATAATAGTTGCGGCATCTGCTGTTTTGTTTTATATTTTTAGACCAAATACTCCCATAAGCGATACCTCCGTATCGAATAATAAGGAGATAGTTTATACTATAGAGGCGAGAGAAGTAAGAAGTGAATTCAAGGGTAATGTAAATATCGGTGACAGTGTCGTTGATTCTGTGGGACTTCATCCGATCGGTGAAGTGGTGGACATTACTTATACAGAGGCTCCTTTCGTATATAAAGCTGACGGAAGCGGAGAAATGATCTATTCCGTATATCCTGATAAGATCAATATAAGCATAAAAGTGAAGGCTACGGCCGATGTCAGTGGAGGCACGTATTCTATTGGCGGATTTGTAATTTCTGTCGGTGAAAGAGTATATTTCAGGACTCCTGATCTTACCGGTGAATCCTTCTGTACATCAATAGAAATAACAGAGGGGGAGTAAAAGATGGAAAGAACCACGAAAAAAGGTTTTAACGTTATTGATGCGGTAATAATATTATTGGTTCTTGCATGCATTGCGGGAACTGTGGTGCGTTACGGGCTTGCGGACAAAATATCCGAATCTTCCCAAAGCACTAACGTTGAAATAGGAATACTTTTTGAGGACTTGTCTCCGATAGCATCCTCCGCTTTTGTAAAGGACGACGTGTTTTATTGGGAAGGTATAAATATCGGTACATGCAAGAGCATAGACGTTCAGAAAGCCGTTGCATATATTGCTGATGAAAACGGACAGTGTAAGAGGGTTGAGAGAGAAGATAAATGCAACGTGAAGATAGTTCTTTCTGCAAGCGGTACTTACACGGATTCCGGATTTATGCTGTCAGGAACTACCTATCTTGCACCCGGAAAGAGATTTGAGGTATACAGCCTTAACATATGTTCCAATGGTTTGATAACCGAAATTGTTGAAGTTAATCAATAATTTGTGAAAAAGCGAAAAAAAGCAAATAAGTATTGACTTTTTTACTAAAGTTTTGATATAATAACTTATGTATTATGAAAAATTTTCGATGGGGATTTCCCGGGGGAGATATCTAATGATTGTAAGAGATGTTACAATACAGAATAATGTCGGACTGCATGCAAGACCCGCAACCTTCTTTATTCAGAAAGCCAATTCATACAAGTCTTCAATATGGATCGAGAAGGATGAGCGCCGTGTAAATGCAAAGAGTCTGCTCGGCGTACTTTCTCTCGGAATCGTCAAGGGTATGACTATAACTCTTGTTTCTGACGGTCCCGACGAGACAGATGCTCTCGACGGACTTGAAGAACTTATCAATACCGGATTTACGGAGTAATTCCATTCGGGTTGCGCTATCCGTTTGTAAAACGGTAATATTGGTATCAAAAGCAGACGGGCAATGACCTTTTGTCTGCTTTTTTTATCTTAGCAGGATAAGTCAGGTGTTTGCTCAAAAGGGAGGAAATATGGAAGACAGACTTGAACGTCTGCGCGAAAAAGCGGCTCAGCTTCCTCTTCGCCCCGGAGTTTATATAATGAAAAACTCTGAGGGTAAGGTCGTGTATGTGGGAAAATCACGTGCACTCAAAAACCGTGTATCCCAATACTTCGCGAAAGCGGGAAAACACGATCCTAAGACCGAAAAAATGGTTGCTTCCGTGCATGATTTCGAGTATATGATAACAGACCTTGAGATTGAAGCACTGAGCCTTGAAAACAGACTCATAAAGCTATATCAGCCAAAATTTAATATAAAGCTAAAGGACGACAAGAATTACCCTTATGTCAGACTGAGCATAAAAGAAGAATATCCCGGACTCAGCGTTGTAAGGAAACGCAGTGATGACGGGGCAAAATATTTTGGTCCGTACAGCTCTGCGGCTACGGCGTATGAAATAATCAATACGGCACGCAAGACCTTCGGGACGGCTTGCTGCAAAAAGAAATTCCCCGACGATATCGGAAAGAGCAGACCTTGCCTTTATTATCACATCGGGCAATGTTGCGGAGTATGTACGGGTAACGTCAGTTCCGAAGAATACCGCGAGACCTTTAAGGATGTAGCAGCTTTTTTAAACGGTTCTTTTTCGGGAGTGAAAAGCTCTCTTGAACAGAAGATGTATGAGGCTTCCGAAGATATGCGTTACGAAGCGGCTGTAAAATACAGAGATAGATTAAAACTTCTTTCAGGTATCTGGCAGAAACAGAAAGTGTCTTGCGACCCATCAAAAGAGAGGGACGTTGCCGCTTTATACAGTGACGAGCTTTGTTCTGTTATATCGGTGTTTTGTGTGCGGGACGGAGCTCTTTGCGACAGCAGTCATTTTGAATTTCCTTCACAGCAAATAGCAGACGGCTCCTCAGCTGTGTCGTTCCTTTGTGATCTCTATATGAAAAAAGAATATATACCTAAGGAGATACTTTTGGACTTTGAAGCGGATAAAGAAGATATTGAACTTTTGGAGCTTTATTTGTCCGATAAGGCGGGATATTCGGTAAAGGTAAAAACTCCCGAAAGAGGCGATCTTAAGGCTCTTTGCGCAATGGTTTATGAGAATGCAGAGCAACATGCAAAAGAATATCAAAAAAATATTGAAAACGATACGGATATTCTTTTAAAGTTATCTAATCTTTTGTCTTTGGAAGTGCTTCCCGAAAGGATCGAGGCGTACGATATATCGAACTTCGGAAACGACAATATGACGGCAGGTATGATATGCCTTGAAAACGGTAAATTTTCAAAGAAAAATTACAGGATATACGGAATAAAGTCCCAAAATAAGCAAGACGATTACGGTGCAATGAGAGAAGCTTTATCGCGCAGACTTGCTCATAGGGAAGAACAGTATCCGGATCTTATACTATTGGACGGAGGCGCGGGACACGTAAATACCATAAAGAGCCTTATGGAGGAGATCGGTGTATGCATCCCTGTTTTCGGAATGGTAAAGGATGATTTTCACAAAACAAGATCTCTGAGTGATGGAGACGGAGAAATAAGCATAGCAAGAGACCGCGCTTTGTTTACTTTTATTTACAAGATACAGGAAGAGGTACACAGATTCAGTATATCACGAATGAAAAAGGCTAAGTCAAGGTCACTTACTTCGTCAGTACTTACAGAGATCGAAGGAATAGGCGAAAAGAAAGCATCTGCTTTGCTTGAGCACTTTAAAAGTATTGAAAAGATAAAAAAAGCCGAAGCACAGATGCTGTGCTCTGTGAAAGGTATAAGTGCGAAGGACGCGGAACGTATATTAGAGTATTTTAAAAAAGACGAATAAGGATTCGGAAAGGACAAAACAATGATGCGTATAATCACGGGAACTGCAAGAGGTACGAAACTCGAGACTTTGGAGGGAGAAGCAACAAGACCTACTTCCGAAAAAGTAAAAGAAGCAGTATTCAGTATGATACAGTTTGACATAGAGGGCAGACGTTGTCTTGATCTGTTTGGCGGCTCCGGTCAGATGGGCCTGGAAGCTCTCAGCAGAGGTGCTGCTTATGCGGTGTTTGCGGACAGTAATGCAGAAGCTGTTGAGATAATAAAGAAAAACGCAGCCAAGACGCATTTGTTTTCAAAGTGTAATATAATAAAGAGCGATTATAAGAACACCATAAGGGCATATTCGAAGAAAGAAAAATTTGACATAATTTTTCTTGATCCCCCCTATGCTTTGGGACTTATTCCCGAAGTGCTGAAAAAACTTACCGAGGCGGATATTATAGCTGATAATGCGGTTATCGTATGCGAATCTGAAGATGATGTGGAATATGGTGCCGAAGGACTTAGTCTTATAAAGCACGTTAAGTACGGAAGGGCATATATCACGTTGCTTACCAAGCTTTCCAAGGAGGAAGAGTGATGAAAAGAGTCCTGCTTCCGGGAACGTATGATCCCATAACAGAAGGTCATATGGACGTTATCAAAAGGTGTGCAAAGCTCTTTGATGAGATTTATGTTGTTATTATGGACAATCCCGAAAAAGCGGGCAAACATATGTTTTCTGCAGAAAAGCGGTATGAAATGCTGAAAGACAGCCTGGCGGGTATATATAATGCAAGAGCGGATCTCTGGCACGGTATGCTTGTAGATTACGTAAAAGAAAAAGAAATAACTTTTATTGTAAAGGGCATCAGAAATGCAGATGACCTTTTGTACGAACAGAATATGGCGAGAATAAACAAAGCTTTGTACCCGGATGCCGAGACATTTTTTATTACGGCTGACGAGAAGCTTTCGCATATAAGCTCCACTTTTGCAAGAGAGCTTATAGAAAAGCGAGGAGACCTTTGCGGTATCATTCCTGAGGGAGCTGTAAAGCACATCTGCTTTGGTGAGTAAATAAACATGAAAAACACCCGAGAACGAGAAAAAATCGTTCTCGGGATATTTTTTGTTTAAAAAGACGGATGCTTTTATCTTTCGAGATAAATTTTTATTAGAAAACTATAAAAAAATGGTAGTTTTTAAAGATATTTTGTCAAAAACCTATTGAAATGGAGGCGGCATAGTGGTATAATGAAACAAAAGTGGTGAATTGTGTTTAAATGTGGTAAAGGAGGCGGGCGAAAATGCTGTCAGGCGAATATAATCATTCTATAGATCCCAAAAGCAGACTGTTTATGCCTGCCAAGCTGAGAGAAGTTCTCGGAACGGATATGGTCATTGTGAAAAACGTTGACAAGTGTGTGTCCGTTTATCCTAAAGCGGCATGGGGAGTTTTTGAAGAAAAGCTCGCACAACTTCCCGAAATTCAGGCAAGAGACATAAAGCGTTTCTTGTATTCCTCGGCTAACGATGTGCAGCCGGATTCGCAGGGGAGAATACTTATACCTCAGAAACTGAGAGAGTATGCATCCCTCGATAAAAACGTGACTATAATAGGTGCGGGAGACCACGTCGAGATATGGAATGACGAGACATGGGAAAAGAAAGTCAACGGAGAAGATAACGAGAAGATCGTTGAAATGATGATAAGCTTGGGACTTTAATATGGGAGAAACTTTTAAACATATATCCGTAATGCCGAATGAGTGTATTGACGGACTTAATATTGACCCGGCCGGTATTTATGTAGACTGTACCGCAGGCGGAGGAGGACATTCTTACCTTATAGCAGAACGTCTTTTGGAAGGCAGACTTATAGCTATAGATCAAGATATTAATGCTATAGAGGCAGCAAAAAAGAAGCTTGCGCCTTTTATAGATAAGGTGGAATTCTTTAACGGGAATTTTTCTAATATTGAAGCGGTGCTTGAAGGAAGAAAAATAAACGGAGCTCTTATAGACCTCGGTGTTTCGTCTTACCAGATAGATACGCCCGAACGCGGTTTTTCCTATAATTACGATGCACCTCTTGATATGCGAATGGATGAGACTGCATCTCTTAATGCATATGAGGTAGTGAACAATTATCCTAAAGATGCTCTTGAACGTATATTTTTTGAATACGGTGAAGAGAAATTTTCGAAAAAGGTAGCTGCATTGATATGCGAGAGCAGAGAGACGGCACCTATAAAAACAACGCTTGAACTTGTGGAGATAATAAAAAGAGCTATACCGGCAAAATTCAGAGAAAAAGGTTCGCACCCTGCAAAAAGAGTGTTTCAAGCAATAAGAATAGAGGTAAATAATGAGCTCGGAGTTATCGAGCCGACTTTAAAGGCTTTGGTCAAAGCGCTGAAGCCGGGAGGAAGACTTTGTGTAATAAGCTTCCACTCTCTTGAGGATAGGATAGTTAAAAGGGTTTTTGCCGAATTGTCAAAAGGATGTACCTGTCCCGCTGATTTTCCCGTATGTGTATGCGGAAAGAAGGCGGAAATAAATATGCCTTCAAGAAAGCCTATATTACCTACAGCGGAAGAATTGAGTTTTAATTCAAGATCGCACAGCGCTAAGTTGAGAATAGCTGAAAAGAACTGATGAAGGGATCACATACATGAGAGGAACGGAAAGAAGAGACGATAAACGAAATGCATATCCCAACAATGCAGCTCCGAATTACCGCAACGGATACAGAGCTCCTCGGAAAATGCATAGCGGACGCCCCGAAGGTGTGCATAATACAAACAAATCTTTTGATAACAGAGGAACAGTTTCCGCAAACCGACAGGATCCGACAGAAAAAAAGAGTAAAATATCAAAGTATATGACTGTATTTACAACGACTCCGGAGGATATCAGTAATAAGCCCAAGGAAAAAATACGTTTTCATACCGTCAGAAACAAAGAAAAAAAGCCTCTTCCAATTTCTTTTATTGCAATGGCACTTGTTTTTACCGCGTTTTTTATGGTGATACTTATTGATTTTGTAAAGATCAATGAATTTACCATAGAGATAGCTGAGATGAGAGCGGCTGTTGAGGATCTCGAAGAGGAAAAGAAGGAACTTAGTCTTGCAATTGAGTCCAAAAATGATCTTATAGCCATTGAACGCAGAGCCAAGGAACTCGGTATGGTAAAGAAAGATCAGGTGGACAAAGAATACATTGAGGGTGAAAATGATGATAAGATCGAGATGAGCATACCCTCGGAAGAAAATAAAGTTAATAGTTTATTTACACTTTTAAATGCACTCGGAGACAATTTCCGTGGTATAATGGAATATATAAACTGATAAAAAAATAAAATATAAGGAAACATCGGGAGTAATAAGGATACTACGCAGCTATTACTCCCAATTTTTTTAAGGATGGATGGTGAAAAAATGAGACACAATGCCGATACAATAAAAACAATGAAGAGCAGAACGGCGTTTATTCTTATCGTGTGCGCTGTCGCTTGGGCGGTACTTTTGGGACGTCTGTTTTTTCTCCAGGTAATAGAATACGATAAATATCAGAACGCAGTTATCGACAACGTATTGAGAGAGACGGCGACTACTTCAGACAGAGGCATAATATATGACTGCAATATGGTTCCGATTGCCACAAATGTTACCGTATGGCGCTTGTTTATATCTCCGAGAGATATAGCGGATCAGAACCAGGCAATACTTATATCCACAAGACTTTCCGAAATAACCGGAGTGGATTATTCATATATCTACGAAAGAACTCAAAAAGTCAACCGTGCAGATGAGACCATAAAGAGAAAGGTGTATGAGGAGGAAGCTAACGAGGTACGCGCTCTTATAGATGAATACGAATTGGCAAAGCAGATACACCTCGAAGCATCAACAACAAGATATTATCCTTACGGAAGCCTTGCCTCCAATCTTCTGGGAATAGTTGGTACAGACGGAGGCCTTTTCGGGCTTGAATATGAATACGATGATTACCTCAGCGGTTCAACAATAAAGTACATTACGGCAAAAAGCGGTTCGGGACTTAGTATGCCTTATAAGTACGATACGGTTTCCGAGTCCGGAGGATCGTACAATGCTGTATCTACCGTAGATATAAGTGTGCAGAATATGCTTGACAAACAGCTGAAGGCAACTTATGAGAACTCCGATCCTCTTAACAGAGTAACGGGTATAGTAATGGAAGTAAAGACCGGCGCTGTTAAGGCTATGGGGACATATCCCAATGTGGATCTGAATTCTCCCTATGTGCTTGACGAAGAATCGCAGATCCTTCTGGAGAATTGCGGATTCGATCCTACCTCAAACGAATACAATGAATACTATTGGGAACTGGTTTACGGGCTTTGGAGAAACAAAGCGGTATCGGAGCTTTACGAGCCCGGTTCTACTTTTAAAATAATTACTACGGCAATGGGACTTGAAGAGGGTGTGCTCAAGTTTGACGACATATATCATTGCTCAGGCGCTCTTCATATTGATGGATATCCTCAGCCCATACACTGTCATAAGGTCTACGGACACGGAACTGTGACATATGCCGAGGGGCTTCAGCAGTCGTGCAACCCCTGCCTTATGCAGCTTGCGGATAAGATCGGCAGAGAAAAGTTCTATGAATATTTTGAAGCCTTCGGATTTCAGGATATAACAGGAATAGACCTGCCCGGAGAATCTTACGGACTTTATTCCGAATATAAGGATTTCAGTAAGCTTTCACTTGCTGTATATTCATTCGGACAGACGTTCAAAACCACCCCTTTACAGGAACTTACCGCAATATGCGCTATTGCAAACGGAGGATATATCGTTACACCGTATATGGTAAGCAGCATAGTTGACGATAACGGAAATACCGTATACGTTCATGAGACTGATACCAAACGCCAGATAATAAGTACAGAAGTATGCAAAAGCATCACAGAGGTACTTGAACAGGGCGTTTCCGGTAACGGAGGAGCAAGAAACGCTTATGTTACAGGCTATAAAGTAGCTGCCAAAACGGGAACTTCGGAGGTCAGGGACGTACTCAACGAGGAAGGAGAATCATATCTCAGAGTCGGCTCATGCGTTGCTTATGCACCGGCAGACGATCCACAGTATGCTGTGATAATAGTCGTGGATTCTCCGCAGTGTGAGACAATATACGGAAGTGCGGTAGCTGCTCCTTACGTATCAAAATTTCTTAATGAGTTTTTGCCTTATGCAGGTATTGAGAGAACATATACCGATGAAGAATTGGCTAATCTTTCCGTTTCTATCAGGGATTACAAGGGCTACGCTATAGAAGATGCCAAGAACAGTATCACCAATCTCGGCCTTTCCTATGAAGTGTACGGAAATGGAGATACCGTTACCTTCCAGATACCCGGAAGCGGAAACAGTATGAATAAAAACAGCGGTAAGGTGATACTTTACACGGGAGAGGCGCTGCCGGATAATACGGTGGTCGTTCCCGATGTTATGGGAAGAACGGGAATTACCGCAAACAAGGAAATTATAAATGCTAAGCTGAATATAAATATTACCGGAGCTACTAACCATATGGAGGATAAAGGTGCATACGTTGTGTTCCAATCTCCTGCAGCAGGTGAAATAGTTCCTTACGGAACTGTAGTTACCATAGAGCTCAGATTTACTGCCATAGCTGACGACTGACGGCATGATTCGGCT
>SVSF01000020.1 GCA_015064425.1 Oscillospiraceae bacterium
CCTTGGCTTCTTGTTATGGATTACGTGGCAAAATACGATCCTTACGGTCATCCCTCTACGTGTCATCAGGAAAATTACGGGGTGACCAGGGTCAACAATTCCGCCTTCAAAAACAATGAAAATCACACGTGGTATGCAGCGCAGATCTTCTTTGAAGATTGGATCGCCCATGGAAAAACGGTGAATTTCAGCTGGATCCGGGAATACTGGAGCAAATCCGGATCCAAGCCGGTTATCAACTACGAAAGCAAATACGATCATTACCGTTACCGACGGCACCTGGGAAATACCTGCCAAGCCGGACAAGAACGACTGGGCTGTCGCTCTGAAATATATAGGATAATAAAAAGCATCTTTTCCCATGGGGCTTCCCAAGAGGGAAAGGATGCTTTTCATTTCTATGTGGTTTTGCTTTGTATTTGAACCATTTTGATCAAATACACAATATATGTCTAATTCGAATTTTACTCTTACCCAGAAAATAATATTACGCCGTCATAAAGCTTTTTTGACGGCTAACTTCGAACCGATTCAAAAAAATATTACCTAATTTATTTCAAATATCATATCACATTTGCTTTTTACGTGAAAGGCATCAAAATATTTCTGTTCGAGGGGTATCCACTCGTTGAAGAAACGTTGAGCCATACTCTCCCCGTTTCGCTTAAGTATGCGTTTTTTCTGCTTTTCGGGATCTATTTGAAGAAATACGGATATATCGTAGTATTTTTCAAGCTCAGGATGCATGGAGTATGTTCCCTCGATTACCTTAAGTCTTTTTGCGGTAATGCGAGTCGGCTCTTTCAAAGTAAAGTCAGAGCAGTCAAACTTTCGATAACTTATTTCATTTCCGCGTCTTAACGGTTCAAGTATTTCATTAAGAAAACGTTCTCTGTCAAAATTACCGCCTGGTTCTGCAAAGCGCTCCTTTGTACGCTGCTCGGGACGGAGAAAGAAATCGTCTGCGTGGAAAACGGTACAGTCATACACCTCGGTAAGTATATCTGCAAGAGTACTTTTGCCGCTTGCACTTCCTCCTTCAATAGCCAGCTTCACCGGAGATGATTTGAGCATACTGTCAAGCTTTATAAAAAGAGGAAGAAAAGGCGTGAAATCTTTGCTTATAACTCTATATGATGGGCAATAGGCTTTTTTGAAAGTGTCGGAATGGCGTATGGGAGGATATCCTTTTTTTCTCCATTCATCCATTTTATTTGTAAATTCTTCATAGGAAAAGGGAAGAGTACCATATTTCACCAGTTCGTTAGCTATCGTAAGCTTTTTTTCAAGACAAGAATATCCGTCTGCTTCTTTTTTTGCAGACAGAAAAAACAATCTGCCAAATGTTTCGGGCTTCATTCCTTCGCCCAAAACGCTGAGATGTACACGGTCATAATCGCCGTCAAGCTCTTCGGTAAATGCTGAGCATGCACCTTTCAGGGATCTTGCCTCTTCAGCTATACCTTGTATAACGTTTTCTTCGGAGGATATCAGATGTTCACAGCCAAATGAACTTTGAAAAAGAAACTTGAATATATCTCTTATTTCAAGGAGCGGATATGCATTAAAATGCCTTATAAGCAGCTCAGCTGTCTTGCTTTTCTCTTCCATGGTTTCTCCTATTCGTCCTTTTTATTTGAAAAATTTTGTCTGTCAAGAATCATTATGAGGACGGGTATCAAAACTATTTGAATTATTATACCGGGAATGGCTTTTGTAAGTGCTCCGCTGATAAAGGCAGCGAGACTGAAGCTTCCTCCGCTTACACCGGTACAGAAGAACATTGCAGCACCCCATACAAGTCTTCCCAATACCATAGCGGTGAGGAGGGAACAGTATATATACAGTTTCTTTTTTGGGAGTATCTTGTATATGATCCCCGACACTGCACCGTACGCCCCAAGCTCAAATGCCATGCAGAGAGCTGTAGGGAAGAAGGGCGGCATACCCAGTATAAGCGAACGGAAGAGGGGGGCGGTGATCCCGACTGCAAGCCCCCATGGCCAACCGCAGATGAATCCGCAGAGGAGCACGGGTATATGCATAGGGCAGAGCATCGAACCGAATTCCGGTATCTGTCCGGTCAAGAACGGCATAACATAGGCAAGTGCTAAAAAAAGAGCCGCAAGTATCATTTTTAAAATTCTTTTATCTCTTCTCATAAAGTTCCTTTCATTTTTTAAAAAAAAGTGTCATTATCTCTCCAGAGATAGTGACACTTTCACAGTATCTTTTCACATAAAAAACGCGTTCGAAAGGAAACTTCTGTTTCCGAGCTCTTCTTCTGAAAAGCTATGCTACGATATTATAGCACAGAGCAGAACTGTTGTCAAGAACTGGCTTTATATGATTATGCTTTCCAGCTTATGCATTACATCTCCGATAAGAGCACTTGTGCTCAGATCTTTTACTCCCGCTACGAGATTTCCACATCTGTTCATGGGAATAAGTATGCGAGTCGCTTTTGATTGCGCTACAGATATTGCCATTTTGGGTGTGATCTCTCCGAAAAGGGAATCTGCGATAACAATGCCAATGGGACCTATAATAACATCGGTGTTTCGGCAGGCAACAACAACCGGATTTTCGCCTGTTGCGGCGTTTTGGGATCCCGCTTTCAGCATTGCTGCCGTTGCTACGGCGTTAGTACCTATTGCGGTGAGTAAAACTGCGGGATATCTCGCTTTGATCTCTTTTACTATCTGTGCTCCGAGCTGTCCTCCGTGCCCATCGATTACCGTTATATTCATAATGCACCTCCGAATTATGGATCTACGGATATATTATACAGCATTGTTGAAAAAAAGTCCACATAAATAATAGGCGGAGGAAATTAATTTACTATAAATGTAAACGTTATTGACAAACATTTTTATGTATGCTAGTATGGTTTCAAACCTTAAACTGAGCGAGGTGTATATAATGAAACGTACCACAAGATCTATATCGTTGTTTCTGTCCATAGTTTTTATTCTTTCTATAACATCGGGATGCGGACAGAAAGCGAGTTCGGGCGAAAGCGAAAACGTATCCGAAAGTGTATCAGAAAGAGAGAGTGATACACAGAGGGAAATGAGTGAAGAAGAAATTCTGGCGTCTCTTGACCGCAGTTTGCCCGAAACGGAAAAGTGGCGCGCTTATGAGATCGAGTTTAAAAGCGACAAGAAATACAACGCACCCGTATACAGCGTTGATATGGATGTAAAGTTTACAAATAAACAGAGCGGTAAAAGCTTTACTCAGCCTGCTTTTTGGTGCGGTAAAGAAAACTGGAAAGTACGCGTAGCTTTGACGGAACTTGGTGAGTGGTCCTATGAGACTGTTTGTACAGACAGTGAAAACACCGGTTTACACGGACTTAAAGGCAAGGTAAACTGTGTACCATATAGCGGCGATCTTGAAATATACAAGCGCGGTTTCCTTAAGGTTGAAAAAGGGACACGCTACTTTATGTATGATGACGGAACTCCCTTCTTCTATCTCGGTGATACCCATTGGACGCTTCCTTTGGAAGAAATTGATGATATCGGAGACATATCCGAGGAGCTTGCGAAGGAATACGGAATAAGGTCCCAGTTCAAGCATATTATAGATTACCGTGCCGAGCAAGGATATACGGTCATACAGTCTCAGCCTTTGGGAATATACAGCGGTACTACAGGTAACAGCTGGCTCGGTGACGGCGGCGGATCCATATTTGATTACGGTATAAACAATGCTATTGTAGCTAAATTCAATAAACTTGACAGGTTCTATGCATATATTGCGGATAAAGGCTTGGTTCATGCAAACTCTCAGCTTGCCTATCCCGAGGAACTTATTGAGACTTACCTTAACGGCAAGATAGATAAGATTAAGCTTGAAAAGCTTTGCCGTTATTGGGTAGCAAGGTTCAGTGCTTATCCCGTTCTCTGGACTACTACACAAGAGGGTGACAACGACCATTACGAGTATGGCGGATGTACGACCGAAAATAATCCATGGATCATCGTGATGGATTACGTGGCAAAATACGATCCTTACGGTCATCCCTCTACGTGTCATCAGGAAAATTACGGGGTGACCAGGGTCAACAATTCCGCCTTCAAAAACAATGAAAATCACACTTGGTATGCAGCGCAGATCTTCTTTGAAGATTGGATCGCCCATGGAAAAACGGTGAATTTCAGCTGGATCCGGGAATACTGGAGCAAATCCGGATCCAAGCCGGTTATCAACTACGAAAGCAAATACGATCATTATCAGACCGGCGCTCTGGGAACAAGAGCTCATGCATGGCTATCCGTTCTGAACGGGTGCTCAGGCTACGGGTACGGAGTACAGCCCATATGGAGTCTGTTCTGGGCAAAGCTGCTCGATAAGGATAGGGTCAACAATGGGGTAGAAGTTTACGAGACCACATGGAATTGGGTGGAAGGACTGTATGCCGACGGAGGAAAACAGGTTGCCGGCATGAAGACGTTCCTTGAGGACTATGAATGGTGGAATCTGACCCCTACTTTCGGAAACAGCAAGTATTATAAACCAGCGGGAAGCAACTACTCTGCCGCTACGGTGGAAAACCGACTGTACATAGGCTATTTTTACAGCAATCGGGCGACCGTGGGATCCCACGGTACTTTCAAGGGTATGGAGAACGGACAGTATGAGGCGGTGTGGTTCAATTGCGTCACCTGCGAAAAGACTGAGCCCGAGATCATTACCGTTACCGACGGCACCTGGGAAATACCTGCCAAGCCGGACAAGAACGACTGGGCTGTCGCTCTGAAATATATAGGATAATAAAAAGCATCTTTTCCTATGGGGCTTCCCAAGAGGGAAAGGATGCTTTTCTTTTGTATGTGGTTTTGTTTCATATATGGTTTGTTTAAATCAAACTTACCATATTGACAAAAACAAATCGGATTGATAGACTATTTTTATGATAAGGAAAAGTGTAGGAGGATACGCATGGAAAGAAAAAAGATAACTGTAGTGGGCAGCTATAATGTAGGACTGTTTCTCAAAGGAGAAAATATACCCAAGGTAGGAGAGACTCTTATAGGAAACAGTTTTACCGAGGGCGGCGGAGGAAAGGGCTCCAACCAGGCACTTGCCGCAGGTAAGTTGGGTGCAGATGCAGTATTTGTAGGATGTATAGGAAATGACAGCTACGGAAAATATGCACTCTCTCTTTACAAGTCTATAGGAGTTTCATCTGAGTACATCCGTGTGAACGACAGCATACATTCGGGCATCAGCGTTATTTTTATAGATTCAAAGGGAAATAATTCCATAATGGTGGTACCGGGTGCAAACTATAGCTTATCAAAAGAAGACATAGACAATGCCTTCTCCGTTATGAATGAGTCGGCTATTGTAGGATTTCAGCTTGAAAATGAGCTTGATATAGTAGCTTACGGAATAAAGAGAGCCAATGAGTCCGGAGCAACGGTGCTCCTTGATCCGGCACCCGCCCAGAAACTTCCGGACGAGCTCTACAAATACATTCATATAATAAAGCCCAATGAGCATGAGGCGTATTCTCTTTCCGGTATAAAGGTTACCGATGAAAAGTCTGCAGAGGAAGCGGGAAAATGGTTTATATCAAAGGGAGTTCGCACTGCAATCATTACTCTCGGAGACAAGGGAGCTGTTTTGGTAGAAAAGGAACGCACGGCGTATTTTCCTTCAGTTGAGGCTGATGCGGTGGATACGACCGGCGCCGGAGACTGCTTCAGCGGGGCTTTTATGACTGCTCTCTCCGAAGGAAAGACAATAGATGAGGCTATAAGATTTGCTCATGTCGCTGCAAGCATATCCGTAAGATCTCTCGGAGTTGTAGAAGCATTGCCAACAAGAGCGCAGGTGGAGGAACTGTTATGAGCGAAATGAGTATAAGAGAAAGAATGCTTGCCGTATATAAAGGAGAGCAGACAGATAAGCCTGCCTTGGGTATATACCAACGCTATCTTCCGAGAGGACAGGAGGAAATCGAGGCAAGGCGCAACGGGCTGGGACTTATAATGTATCAGCCTTCGGTTACGATGTTGGCTCCGCCCTGGCATTTTTATGACGGATTCGTTTCTGAGGTAAAGAATACGGAACTGAAAATTGAGTACAGCTGGATTAACGGAAAGTGTGTTCAAAGGCGCAGATATATTACTCCCGTGGGAGAGCTTTGGCAGGAAATGGAGCAAGATCCCGGCGGAGTCGGAAGTGAACACATAAAGAAGCACTATATAACAGACATAGAGGACTATAAGATAATGTCCTATATTGTGGAGAACACGGTATTTTCTTCAAATTTCAAGGGCATAAGCAATATGATGGAGGACCTCGGTGACGGTGGAGTTATGCTTGGCAGACTTGACAGAAGTCCCTATCAGAAATGTTTAATAGAGCTTGCCGGACCGGAGCAGTTCCTTGTGGATCTCTACACCGATACGGACGAGGTCGAATCTCTTCTTGCGGTTATGGAAGAGCGTCTTGCGGAAGCGGTAAAGCTTTCTCTTGATACACCTGCAGATCTGTTCTGGCAGCCCGATAACATTACTGTGGATATGACTCCGCCTTCATCTTTTGAAAAGTATTGTTTACCCTTCTATCAGAAGATCTCTAAGCTTATTGAACCTACGGGTAAGCCGTATTATCTCCACATAGACGGAAAGTTCCGTCCCTTGACGGAATTGCTTAACAGCTCGGGTATATCGGGTATAGAGTCTCTGTCTATTCCCGAGATGAGTGGAGACCTTTATCCAGATGAGGCTATGAAGCTTCTTCCCGGAAAGGTGATTATTCCCAACTTTCCCGCAAATCTTGCTTTGTCGGGAGAAGAGGAGATATCGTCATATCTTGAAAAACTTAAAGCACAGATGGGAGGAAATTCCTTCATGCTTCAAATAAGTGAGGATATTCCGCCCCACTCGTGGAAAAGGGTATTGCCGTTGCTTACAAAAGCTTTGTACGGCTGAGATGTATAAAAATCACGGAAGGAGGTATGCGAATGGAGGGACGTATTAAGAACGAACTTGTTTTGGCTGACAGCTATGTATGTGATAATGTGTATTGCGGAGACACCGATATTTCCAAGCTTAAAATGAGTAAGTTTTTTGAGATAAGCTTTGTTATCGAAGGAAACGGTATACATAGAATATTGAACGAAACGGACGAGTGCCATGCAGGAGACATGTATATTCTCGGCGGAGGTATCCATCACGCATATTTTGCCAAAAGTGAAGATGAAAGGCCTACAGTGCGGACCATAAGCTTTGATCCGTCTCTCATATTTGAAGGGGAATGGGCAGATCCTATGAGCGACCACTTCTGCTGCGGAGTGTTCAGAGATAAAATACCCGTATCTTACGCTATGCTTAACGGAAAAGCTATGGCGGAGGTAGAGGGCATATACAGTTCCATAATACGGGAAACAACAGAAAAGGGTCTTGAATGGCGGACGGCTTTGCGATCACATCTCAAGCTGCTGCTCATAACTCTCAGCAGATATATTAATCTTGCAGATACAGTTAAGCACGGAAGACCGAAAGAGTGGGTGACGGTGTCAGCTGCTTTGAGAGAGGTTCTTGACCGTTTCGGAGACAGCGAAATGACCCTTGAATCGATAGCTGCAAGTTTATTTATAAGTAAGTCTCACCTGAGTCGAATGTTTAAGAAGATAACGGGAGAGTCCTTTATGGACAACGTGCGCCGTATACGTCTCGATCAAGCATGTGAATTGCTTAAGACAACATCCCTCACAAATGAGGAGATAGTCGGCAGATGCGGTCTTAAGGATATTCCGTCCTTTTATCGGCTTTTTAAAAATTATATGGGTATGACACCTTATCAATACAGGATGTCAAGAAAAACATACGAAGGAGAAAAAATAATGAGCATATATATAGAAATATCCGAGAATATACAGAGAGGAAAGGCCAAAGTAGTAAAAGAGCTTGTGGAAAAAGCTATTGCTGACGGACTTCCTGCGGCACAGATACTTAATGAGGGACTTCTCGCAGGTATGAACGTAGTTGGAGAGAAGTTCAAAAATAACGAAGTATATGTTCCCGAAGTATTGGTTGCGGCAAGAGCTATGAATATGGGTGTGTCACTTTTAAAGCCTCTTCTCGTTGAGGATGGCGTAAGTTCTGTCGGCAGAGTATGTATAGGCACGGTAAAGGGAGATCTTCACGATATCGGAAAGAATCTTGTAAAGATGATGATGGAGGGTAAGGGACTTGAGGTAATAGATCTCGGAACTGACGTTGCTCCCGAAACGTTTATACAGACCGCTATAGAGCAGGATTGTAAGGTCATCTGTTGCTCTGCACTTCTTACCACTACCATGGAGGTAATGGAAGAAGTCGTAAAGCAGGCGGATGCGGCAGGAATAAGAGATAAGATAAAAATAATGATAGGAGGCGCTCCCGTAAACGAAAGTTTCTGCGAGAAGATAGGAGCGGATAAATACACATCCGATGCAGCAAGCGCGGCAGATGCCGCAGTTGAATTTTGCAGGGCATAAGACAATGAAAGATAAAGTTGCAAAGATACTTAAAAATAAAGAGAAGACAGTGCCAATACTGTCTTTTCCTTCCACAAAGCTTCTCGGTATAAGTGTAAATGAACTCATATCCTCCTCGGATATGCAGGCAAAGGGTATGACCGAGATAAGAAATAGGTGCAACGTAGGCGCATCTCTTAATATGATGGACCTTTCAGTCGAAGCAGAGGCTTTCGGCTCAAAGATACGCTTTTCGGATGACGAGATCCCTACAGTTGAGGAGGGAGCGATATCCGATATAGGAGAGGCAGAAGCTCTTGCTGTTCCTGATGTTGGAGCCGGAAGGACGTCAATATATATAGAAGGCGTAAGAAAAGCAAAAGAGGCCATAAAAGATATACCTGTTTTTTGCGGAGTTATAGGCCCATATTCTCTTGCGGGAAGACTTTTCGATATGACGGAACTTATGATGGAATGTTATGACAGTCCGGACGAAGTGAAGATCCTTCTTTCAAAAGCCGGTGCATTTATAAAAGAATACGTAAAGGCGTTCAAGGAAGCAGGAGCTGACGGGGTTATTATGGCTGAACCTGCAGCAGGGCTTCTTTCTCCTGCTCTGGCTGAGGAATTCTCCATGCCTTACGTAAAGGAAATATTCGAAGAGACCGGCAGTGAGGATTTTATTCTTTGTTACCATAACTGCGGTAATACTGTGGGGAATATGTTCGATCAGGTGGCAGAACTCGGTGCCGATATACTCCACTTCGGAAATGCCGTAGACATTGAAAAGGCCCTTAAGGAGCTTCCTTCCGACAAAATAATTATGGGAAATCTCGACCCGGTTTTATTTAAAACAGGAAGCACAGATGATATCGAAAACGGACTTGAGGAGATATATGCTAAATGCTCCTCTTATGAAAACTTTATGATATCCTCAGGCTGCGATATTCCCGCAGATTCCAAATGGGAGAATATAGACACTTTTTTTAAGAAAATAAAGGAGCTTTATGCATCTTGTTGAGATAAACGGAAGAAGCTGTAGGGCTGCGGACGGAACTCTCCTTTCCAAGCTTCTTGACGATATGGGGATATCCCATGAGCATCCGTGCGGAGGGCGCGGTATCTGCAGAAAATGCCTTCTCACCGTTAACGGTAAGAAAGAGCTTTCCTGTCAATACAGAATATTTTCCGATATAAAAGTGGATCTGCCGGAACAGACAGAAATACTCTCGGAAACGGGTGTTGAGGTTTCGGCAGTGCCGGGCGGCAAAAGTTGTCTTGTTCTGGATATAGGTACTACTACCCTTGCTTTGGCATTGGTATCTATTGAAGAAAAAAAGGCAATAAAGGTAATAACCGGCACCAATCCCCAAAGAGCCTTTGGTGCAGACGTTATGGCGAGAATAGAATATTGCAGTAAAAACGGTACGGAAAAACTGCAGAAGCCACTTATTGAAAAAATTAATTCAATGGCAAAGGAGCTGTCTGCTGAAGCAGATACTATGTACATTGCGGGTAATACCACCATGCTGCATATCTTCTTCGGGGTAGATTGCTCATCTATCGGAAGGGCACCATATACTCCTGTTTTCCTTGAAGGGAAGAGTGTCGATGCATCGACACTCGGAATAAAGAAAGCAAAAAGAGTGGTATCCCTTCCGTCCATATCGGCTTTTGTGGGTGCAGATATTGTGGCGGGGCTGAACTTTGTATCTCTGCCTCCCGAGGGGGTATACGACCTTCTCGTAGACTTGGGAACGAACGCGGAGATAGTTCTGTTCTCAAAGAGTGATTCACTTTGTACCTCTGCTGCGGCGGGACCCTGCTTTGAGGCGGCAAACATAAGCTGCGGTATGAGCGCTGTTCCGGGAGCTATATATGCTTATTCAAGAGAGGGGATAAAGACCGTAGGAGATGCGGTACCGAAAGGTATATGCGGTACGGGACTTATTGACGTAGTTGCAGAGCTTCTTACAGAGGGCATTATCGATGAGGGCGGATATATGGAAGACGAAAGATATGAGCTTGTACCGGGGGTATTTATTACTCAAAAGGATATAAGAGAATATCAGCTTGCAAAGTCAGCCGTATATTCCGGAGTTATGACCCTGCTTAAAATGAAGGGTATATCCCCAAAAGACGTGAGAAATACCTATATTTCGGGCGGATTTTCCGCGAAAATAAATACAGTAAATGCGGCAAAAACGGGACTTCTTCCGGGAGCCTTGATTAAAAACTGCATTCCTTTAAACAACAGCAGCCTTCAAGGTACTGTCAAGTACGCCTGCGAAAGCAACAGACTTGAGGTGTATACAGAAAATTCCACCTATGTGGATCTTTCGGGATCCGCAGATTTTTCGGAATTGTTTTTTGAAAATATGTCCTTTTAGGAGAAAAAAATGACGGAACGCGAACGCTTTATAAAGGCCTTGAAAAGAGAGCCCATCGAGGGGCATTGCCCCACCTTTGAGCTTGTGTTTTTTCTTACTCTTGAGGCTATCGGAAAAATACATCCCCTTCACCAGTACTTCGGTCAATGGGATCAAATGAGCAAAAAAGAGCAGAAGTTCCATATAGACTACGTGGCTGACGCTCATATAGAGGTGGCGGAGAAATACCATCACAGTGCTATTTTTGTGCATCCCAATTCCTTGGGAATGGGCAATCTTGTTCCTTTGCTCGAAACGATAAGAGAGAAAACGGGCAATAAGTATTTTCTTATGATGCACGGGGACCCTACCTTTGAGATACCGGACGGAGATAATATGATGAGCTTTTCCGAAAGGATGTACGAGGATGAGGAGGGGCTTAAAGCAGAAGCGGAAGCTAGGCTCAGCGGATGCTTAGCCCGCGCCGAGATGCTTGCAAAGCACGGAGGACTCCTTGACGGATTTGCTCTTTGTTCAGACTATTGCTTTAACGTAAATCCTTTCTATTCGCCCGGGATGTTTTCGGAATTTGTAGCTCCGTATCTTGAGAGGGTGATAAAGGGATACCGCGATATGGGATTTTACTCAATCAAGCATACGGACGGCAATATAATGCCTATATTGGATCAGATAGTGGATTGCTCTCCCGATGCTCTTCATTCTCTCGACCCCCAAGGCGGAGTAAGCCTTAAGGAGGTAAAGAGGCTGTACGGTGACAGAGTTGCTCTTTGCGGCAACGTAAACTGCGGACTTTTACAGACGGGCACAGAAGAAGAGGTAATTGCCGATGTACGCCGTTCCCTTAAGGAAGGTATGGACGGCTGGGGCTATGTTTTCTGTACCTCAAACTGTGCATACACGGGTCTGCCTCTCGAACGCTACGAGCTTATGAACCGTATATGGTACGAAGAAGGTATATATTGAAATAACGGGACATTTTTGTGTCCCGTTATTTCATTAATATATTACGCCTATTCTTTTGCTAATGGGTAAGAACTGTATTGAAAAAGAAAAATAAAAGTGATATATTGTTATATGAAATCGAAAGCAGGACTATTCTCACTTTGCGAGACTGATTTTCGGTATGCGGTCTGTTAATTTTACTTCCGATTTTGTAGAATGAGGGCGTAAAATCTTTTCAGGAGGTGCCTTATGGCAGGTAACACTATCGGACAGTTTATATCGGTATTGCGCAGAGCTCGCGGAATGACTCAGCAGGAAATGGCAGACCGTCTCAACGTTTCAAACAAGGCGGTAAGTCGTTGGGAAAGAGACGAGTGTGCGCCCGATATAACGCTTATACCCGCAATAGCGGAGATGTTTGGCATAAGCTGCGATGAGCTTTTAAAGGGAGAACGTATATTTAACGATACGCAGGAAATAAAGAGTGAGCCCAAAGTAGAAAAGCAGATAAGATCATTAGTAAACAGAGGTATATGGAAGTTCAAGGTCTTTATTTATATTGCTCTTGCTCTTTCTGCGGTCGGATTTATTCTTATGATGGGTATTGCATACGGATTTTACAGACCAAGGATAGGCTTTGCTGTAATGATGCTTTTTGAGGTCTCGTCTTTCTTTGTTACTCTTATCGGTATGGCGAAACTGCGGGAGATATCGGTTGATAACGAGCTTTTCGAGTCTGTCGACGAAAAAACTGTAAGCGTATATTATAAAACTCTTTCGGATATGTCTTATTTTGCATTTTTTTCAGTAATATCCGCGGCGATACTGTCTTTACCTCATTTATTGGTGAATTCAGAGTTTATTTTCAGCGTTTTGAGTTTTGGCTCCTATATGGGCTATGCTTTTATATTGATCCTGTGTCTTATAAGTCTTTATATAGCGCTGAAGGGTGCATATGCTTCATTTATTACGGGGAAGAGCTATATAAAAGAAAGCTTATGTCCTTCTGTCAGACTGATGAACATTATTCAAGTATCGTCTGTTACGGCAGCGGCGTTTCTTGTAGTAATTTCACCTTATGCGGAGACCTATTCAAAATTCGGAAGCTATGAAGATATAAACTCCACTTTTTATATTGCACTTAACATATTGGCGATATGCCTTATGGTTGGGATATTATTGTGCTTTGCTACGTTTGCAGTAAAGTACAGAGAAGAAAGAAAAGGGATATTTTTTTACGGAATAAGGAATATTCTTTTTATTCCTTCTGTTTTGCTGATTGCAGAGTTTCACTATGTATCGTATACCATTTATGCAAGCGTTGTGGAGAGGCACGATGGGTGGTCCGAAGAATACCTGATATATGCTCTCGGCTGGTTCCTTCTGGTGTACACGGTATTTTCGGTAATGAGTACGGTAAATAAAAAGAAAGGTATAAAAAAATGACAGAAAAGGAAAAAATGATTTCGGGAGAGCTATATCTTCCGGAGGATGAAGAAATAATGAGAGAGCAGTTGCTCTGCCTTGAAAAACTTTACGAATTCAATGCGACAAGACCCTCCGAGCTTGAAAAACGTACGGAAATGCTGAAGGATATGTTTGCTGAAATAGGAGAAGGATGTTATATAGAACCTCCGTTACATGCAAACTGGGGCGGAAAAAATTGCCACTTTGGGAAGAACGTATATGCCAATTTCGGATTGACTATGGTCGATGACACGGATATCTACGTAGGTGACAGAACGAAATTCGGACCGAGAGTGGTGGTTGCTACGGCGGGGCACCCTATTCTCCCGGAGCTCAGACAGCAGGCTTGCCAATACAATATTTCCGTGCATATCGGCAAAAACTGCTGGATAGGTGCAGGTGCGGTCATCGTTCCCGGTGTAAGTATTGGGGATAATACGGTAATAGGTGCGGGAAGCGTAGTTACAAAGGATATCCCGTCAAACGTAGTGGCAGTGGGAAATCCCTGCAGGGTCATGCGAGAAATAAGTGATCGGGACAGAGAATTCTATTTCAAGGATAAAAAAATAGATTGGAATAAAATAAAATAAAAATACTCCGACGGCAGATACCGCAATTTTGCGTTATCCGCCGTCGGATATTTTTGTATGCAGACGGTAATGTTTATCAGTCAAGTATCTTACCGTCGGTAGAAATGGTGACCACTCTCCAAGGAATAAATTTTCCGCTTGAAAGCAAGGCTCTTTTTACAGCATTTTCAATACCGCCGCAGCAGGGTACTTCCATACGTGTTACCGTAACACTTCTTATGTTGTTGTTCTGTATGATGGCTGTAAGCTTTTCGGCGTAATCTCCCTCGTCAAGCTTGGAACATCCGATGAGAGTCACATGGTTGCGGATAAATTCGTTGTGGAAATTTCCATAGGCATAGGCAGAACAATCTGCTGCAATAAGAAGGTTCGCATTATCAAAATACGGCGCGTTTACGGGAACAAGTTTTATCTGCACAGGCCACTGGGAAAGCTTGCTTTCAACGGTATCCGCATTGCTTACGCTGCAAGAGCTGCCCTCACGCTTTATCGTTTTGGAATTCATACCCGGACATCCGCAGGGAAGAGTGCCGTGTGCATATGACTTCTTTTGCTTAGCCGCTATTACTGCCGCTTCATCATACGCCGGAGCATCTCTTTCCTCAAAAGAGATGGCATCTGTCGGACATGCGGGGAGACAGTCTCCGAGTCCGTCGCAGTAATCCTCTCTGGTCAGTTTAGCTTTTCCGTTAACCATTTCTATGGCTCCTTCATGACACGCTGCGGCGCAGACCCCGCATCCATTACATTTTTCTTCGTCTATTTTAATAATTTTTCTTATCATTTTTGTTCTCCTCTCCGATTCTTTATGAGTACATTATAATAGGGTAACTACGATAAGTATGTTGTAAAACCAACAAAACAGAAAAGCAATGTAAATCTCTGACCGTCGTATTTTGGCAAAATAAAAATATCCTCCTCCGTAGGGAAGAGGATATTAAATTTTATTCTACAAATTCTCCGTTATTCCAGGTTCCGCTCTTACTGCTTCCGTTGGCATAATAATACGTGCCTTCACCGTGTAAGGAGCCGTTTAGGAAATAACCTTCGTATCTTGCGCCGTCTGGCCAGATATATACTGCATAACCTGAGCGGACGCCGTTATCCCATGCACCCGAATATGTGGAACCGCTGCTCCAGTAATAGGTGCCGTTTCCGTGAAAGTTACCATCTTGAAAATTTCCCTCATATCTGTCTCCGCTCGCCATGGTATAAACTCCGTAGCCTGTTCTTACGCCGTTGACCCATGCACCGGTATAGATATTTCCATCTTTCCAATAGTAGGTGCCGCTTCCGTGAATAACGTCCGATCGGAATTCACCTTCGTAATAGTCTCCGTTAGACCAGGTGATCTTTCCTTTTCCCGTACGCTCACCGTGATCCCATTCTCCGGTGTATGAAGAGCCGTCGGACCAGGTAATACTTCCTTTTCCGTTGGGGCTTCCTGCAAGAAGATCTCCTTCATATACGGCACCGTTATTGTAGTATTTTGTGCCGTATCCCGTAATAGTCTCTTTCTCATTTTCTTCAACAAGTTCTTCGGATGTATAATGGGCGGTCTCTTCAAGAAAAGCTTTTGCATTATATGAAAGAGTATCTGTCCATCCTATGAGAAATGCGGTAAGATCGTCTGTTTTATCTCCGCTGTTCATAATACTGCCGTCAAGGTATTTTACTGCTAGCTTATAGACGGCGTTGGGGTAGTAAAAATCTTTTGCTCCGTAAAGGTGGAATAGCTCGTGTCTGAAGGGGGAGATGTCGTCCGAAAACAGTACGAGTGTTTCTGCGTAATGCTCAGAATATTGAGGCTGTGCATAGGCTCTTCCTGATTTATTGAATACTATAATGATGGGTGCAGAATCCATATTATAGCTTTTTTCTATGCTGGATTGCATATCCTTTGCGGATGAATATCCTACGGATTTTGCTACGTCATCGGCAAAGCTTACACCAAGATGGGCATCTTTTGATATTTTGGCGGTAAAGCTTATATATTTTATCTCGAGATCCGAAGAAAAGCGTTTTGCTTCGTCCTGGAGCGCTACCATCTCATTATTAAGCTCATTCAGAGCTTCTTCCTTATCGCCTTCATTCCAACTGCTTACGTTGTCGTCCGCAAATACGAACGTAATAAGCATTTTTCCGTTAAGTTTGGCACAGTATCCGCTGTCTCTGCAGTTGAGATATTGGTGAGACTTCCATTCGCTCGGTATAACATCGTCCTTCACGATAGGAGGAGAAGAGGTGGTGTCTTCCTCTTTTTCCTTTTCTGTATCTACAGGAGGTCTCTTTTCGGTCTCGGTATATCTATCGCTTTCCGTTTCCGCTTCTGTGTCTTCGTAATACGATGAGTCTGATTCTTTGAATATATTTGTCTCCGCTTCGGGGATCTGTATATAGCCTTCAGTATCGCGCTCAGTGAAAATGGGATCGTTGTCTGAGAAAAATCCGTTAAACCAGTTGTTCTGCGATCCGAAATATCCTACGGCAAACAGAGCGATAAGGATGAATATCCACGCCGCACCGCCTTTTTTCTTTTTGGGTGCTTTTGTCTGAGCGGCTCCGGGTACATTTGTATACCCGTTACTCTGATAGGTGCTTTTGTATTCTGATGTATTTGAATATCCCGAATAAGCTTCGCCTGTTTGGGTGTTTCTGTTGTTCTGAGTATAGGTGTTTGAAAACGGTCTTGCAGTACCGCATCTTATGCAGACCTTATCCCCGGATCTGAATTTAAATCCACAGGCAGGACAATACTCAGCTCCGTTTTCCTCTTTATGCTCTGTGGGCTGTGGTACTTTTGCACCGCAGTAAGCGCAAAACTTTACGTTATCCTCTAAAGCGTTACCGCAATAGGCGCAAAATTTTTGTGTGCTGCTCATTGTTTCCTCCGAAAGCTTTTTTATATGCTTATAATAGCACAAATGCCCTTTTTTTGCAATAACTGAGGAACGATATCTTAAGAAACGGAATATTGACACAGACGACAAAGCATTATAAAATATGTGTAAGAAAAGTTCATTGATCTATATTGGTGGAGCGGAGGAAAAAAATGAAACTCTTATTTAAACAGAAGTTTTTTTCGTGGCTTGACAGCTATGATGTGTTTGATGAGAACGGAAATACAGTATTTATTGTAAAGGGTCAGCTTTCCTGGGGACACTGTCTTAAGATATATGATGTTTTGGGTAATGAACTCGGTACGGTAAAAGAAAAAATATTTACGTTCTTGCCTAAATTTGAAATGTATGAGGGAGAGAATTATATCGGGTGCATAAGCAAGGAATTTACCTTTTTTAAGCCTCGCTTTAACGTGGATTGCAAAGGCTGGTACGTTGACGGAGATTTCTTTGAGTGGGAGTATGACATTTTGAGCTACGGAGGAATTCACGTTGCATCTGTATCAAAAGAACTCTTTAATTTTACGGATACATATTCTATCAACGTAAGCGATGATGCGGATGCACTTGTGGTACTTATGCTTGTGATCGCTATTGATGCGGAAAAATGTTCGAGAGATAATTGAGATGCAATATAAATGGAGGCGGCGGAGGAAGTCCCTCCGCCTTTTCCGTGTTGATTTTTTGCATTATTTTTGATATCATATAACTATAATACAAATACAGCATTATCTGAAAGGAAGCTATATATGAAAACGCTCAGCAGAATATTATCGTTTATACTGATATTATCTCTTCTTGCGGGGACTTTTGGAATGATTTCTGTTTCGGCGGAGCCGGATGATTCTTTATCGAATGAAGAATCAGGTACGACAGTTATCAAAAATGTCAGCAGTTCCGCAGTTTTTTCCGCTGCTTCCTTTGTTGTCGACGATATGAGTGAAGGGGATATATCCGGCTATTCCGGTGAAAACGGAGTTCCTTTAAGTTTTGCCGATGAAATAACTGTTGACCCCTACGTTCCTTTTTCCGCAGAAAAATGTTTGAAAGTAGGCCCCGTAGAGCTTACGGACGGCAAATGGACCGGTATCAGTAAAAAAGTAGATACTGTAGTGCCTGTCAGAAATTTGAATTTTATTTATTCGGCAAATTGTTCTTATACCGGCGGAAAGATCTATACAAAGGCGGTTATCCACAGCGCGGAGAGTCGATATGAGACTGAGGCTGTAATTATTGAAGGCGGATCCTGGAACAATATTATCTTTGACATCTCTATGTTTTCCGATATATCTGTGTATATAGACACAATAGATATTTATTTTATGGTTGAACTCGAAGACGGTCTTTCCTTTAATGCGGAATTTTATCTCGACTATATGATCTTTAGCAATGAAGAGGCTCCCGAAAATCTTATGAGATATATGAGCGGAAGCTTTTTTGCAAGAGGAGGATCACTTTCATACGCAGAAAATGGAATGAATATAAGTATGAGAGGACAAGACCCTTATATTGAATCTTACAACATTGGTACCACTCACATGTCCGAGGCGAATGCCATTAAGGTGAGGATGACCAATCATACGGGCTGCAGATCAGTGAAGCTTTATTATACATCCGAACAGAATCCGGTATTTTCGGATATATACAGCTGTACGGCATCCATTAATATTGGAAGTGCAGAGCAGACCTGCTATTTCCCCGTATCGGCTCAGGATATACTTCAGCTCAGGTTCGTGTTTGAGGGATCTATATCCGGAGATATTATAATACATTCCATATCACCCGCTTCGGCATATGTTGAAGATGACCTTTGCGAGGTGACGAGGTTCAAGATAAGTGATGACGGAAGATCCATTGAGATGAGCGGTGTACTCGGAAGTTCCTATGTAAGCAAGTACAGAAATGCACAGCTTTGTCTTTTAAAGGTACCTATGTATTCTTCCGTTTCGGATATAGGTCTCAGTACTGTGCCTGTAGCTACAGCAGAGATGGCAGAAAGCTTCAGGTTTGAATATACTTCAGACAATATTTATTCTTACATAAACTGTGCCTACGTTGTGGTTATCAAGGGCGAAGGTTCAATGATAGTGCTGACAGGCGAGAAATACGTTACGAATCCGGAAAAGCTTTCTAACGTCAGCTGGGAAAAAGATAGTACTGCAAATAAAAAGGGATTAGCCGCGGAGTCCTATTTCTCCGAAGGGGAGGCCTCCCATACTCTTATTGACATAGCCATAGAGGATATTATATCATTTGATGTAAGTGAGCATAGCTACTATTACGAAGGAACGACTTATTATTATAACGCAGATCGTATAAATGAACTTGATAAAGCACTGACTGCATTTTACAGAGACAACGCAGTTGTGACCGCAAAGATAGTACTACACAAAAGCGGCAATCCAAGGCTTGACTCCTTTCTTATATATGACAGCGATACCGCCGAAGGAAAGGGTGCGGCGTGGAACATAAGAGATGCGGACGGATTCCGTTATATCGCATCGGCATTGTGCTTTATCGCAGACAGATACTCTTCCGACAGTATCGCATACGGAAGGATCGAAAACTATATAATCGGTAATTCGGTAAGTGATCAGTGGAATGAATTTTACGTAGGAGATATGACTCTTTCAAGCTTTGTGGGTCTTTATGCGAAGACTCTGAGAATGAGCTATAACAGCATACGATCCGTATCTGCTTCTGCTGATGTATATATCTCTCTCGGTAACGGATGGGATAAGGGACTTCCGGCCGAATCTACAAGAGTATACGACAATCGAGCATTCCTTGACAATCTTAACGCTTGCATTATAGCAGGAGGAAATATTGCGTGGAATATTGCCTACGATCCATATCTTGCGGAGCCGGACTATACTGCTTATTCTCATAAGGATATACAGACAGGATCGGATGCCGATACTGTAACTGTAAAGAATATTGATATACTTTACAGTTATACAAATCGAAGCGCTTATTACCACGACGGGAATTACAGATCCATAATACTTTGTGAAGATGAAAAGAAAACAAGCGGATCCGATGCTTCGCTTGCTGCAGACTTCATTTATTCCTACTACATTATAAGCTCTGCCAACTACGATAGAATACGCGCACTCATAGTTAACAGAGATGTAAACTATGAGGATTCCTTCAAATATGCGGATACTGTACTCGCCGATGAAAGATGCGGATATGCTCATGAAATATTGGGAGTTTCAAGATTTGCCGATATTTACGTTGCTGCTATCGGCTCGGAAAAGGCGAGACGCACTGTTATTGAAAAAAGTTTTGACTTTATACATCCGTCGGGAACCTTGGGAAATATTTCTATATTTGATATAAGCAGCTCAGGATTGGGTGGATGGTACGCAAAGGATAAAAGCGGAAGCCTAAGATATGAGAGTCAGTATATGGGCTACGAGAATCTTATGCGCTTTGATATGCCCTCGGATGGTACCGGTGAAGGATATATCGTATGTGTGCCGGAATACAAACTCGATCTCACCAGCACTCCGTATCTACAAATGTATGTACAACTTGTATCTATGCCTGAAAACGTATATTCCGCAGAGATAGCCCTCAGAATATATTCGGGGCGCAATTACGTGGAGTCTATGTCATATATTCAAAAGGGAGAATGGGTAAATCTGATATTCCCCATATCCGATTTTGATTATGTGGGAAGTGTAGATAAAATGGAAATAAAAATAGCCTCTGCTGACGGAAGCTATATCGGCGAACCCACGGTATTTATAAGTGAGATAGTGGGAATATCCGATAAATACACAAGCGAAGAGCTTATAAATATCTTCAACGAAATGCAGAGCAGCGGTGAGCACGAAGAGGTCCCGAGAGAAATAGACATGCGACTTGTATGGATACTTATAATGGTAATAATCGTTACCCTTACAATGTGGACGGTATCAATACTTACCAGAATCAGAAAAAAAGAAAACGAATAAAAAAAGACCCTTAACGGATATTCCGCTAAGGGTTACTTTTTATGCTTCCTCGCATTCAGCACAATCGCAGCAGCCGCAAACTTCATTCTCTTCATCTTCAATGAAAAGGTCCTCGTCGTACTCATCATCAGCGAGATCGTCGCAGGTGTAGATGAAGGTGTTGCGAAGTCTTTCGATAGCTGCTTTAAGCTCATTTTTTTTGCTGATAAGAATAACTACAGCAAAAACAAGAACTGCTACTGCCAATACGGAAAGAGAAACGGCCAGCAATACAGCGCCGGGACTTTTTTTGTTTGTCATAAAATTATACCTCCCCGATATTTCTTTGATCTTACAAGTCTATTATATCACTTTTTCAGAAAAAATGAATAGCTTTTTTGAAAAAAATAAAAAGTCACAAATATTTAATATTTGAATAATAATAACAAAAGCGCAAGAGATTGACTTTGTATCCGAAAATGTGATATAATACTTTAATAATATAATGGGAAAGTTTCGATAAAATATTTTTGTGGGCTAATAGATGAAAATTGATCTTCTGAATTTCAGTTTTGACGAATTAATTGAATATGTTACTGCGGAAGCAGGAGAACCGAAATATCGTGCAAAGCAGATATACGAATGGATGTATAAAGGTACGGATATTGACGGGATGAGCAACCTGCCGCTTAAGACGAGAGAGCTTCTCAAAGAAAAAGCATATGTGGGGATCCCTAGAATAAAACTAAAACTTGTTTCCAAGATAGACTCGACGGTAAAGTATCTTTTTTCACTTCATGACGGGGAATGCATAGAGTCTGTGGTAATGAAATATGAACACGGATATTCAATCTGCGTCTCCTCTCAGGTCGGCTGTAATATGGGGTGTAAATTTTGCGCGTCAACTATAGGCGGAAAGACCAGAGATCTTTATGCTTCCGAAATATTGGGTCAGATAATTGCGGCTCAGAAGGATCTTTCTGTACGTATATCCAACGTAGTTATGATGGGAATAGGCGAGCCGCTTGATAACTATAATAATATCATAAAGTTTTTGAAATTGGTAAATGCAGAGGGCGGACTCAATATAGGATACAGACATATTTCTGTTTCCACCTGCGGGATCGTGGATAAGATATATAAG
>SVSF01000152.1 GCA_015064425.1 Oscillospiraceae bacterium
CGTAAGACTCGATAGCTTTAAGCTCAGGGTCAGAAAGAAGAATGAAGTGAAGGGAATATTTTTCGGCGAATTTTGAATGGGATGTGGAACTGTCACGGCTTATTCCTATGACTTCGGTATTCTTTTTCTTGAACTGTTCATAGGTTTCGGCAAATGCACAAGCCTGACGCGTACAACCGGGAGTATTGTCTTTCGGATAAAAATAGACTACTACCTTTTTGCCTGAAAAATCGGATAAAGATATTTCATTTCCATCCTTATCTTTAAGCGTAAAATCGGGGGCTTTCATTCCTTCTGTCAACATATTTATGTCTCCTTTTATTCTTCGTTAAATACGTATTTGTCAAGACGGGAAAAAGCTTCCTTGACTCTTGAGAGGGGAAGTGCCAGATTAAGTCTGATCTGATCTATTCCGCCGTGGTGAGTGCCGTCCTGCCACGCTACTCCTACGTCTGCTCCTTTTTTGACCAGTTCCTCAACGCTGAGTCCGTGTTCCTTCAGCCACTCGGAACAGTCGAGGAAAAGCATATAGGTACCCTGAGCCTTAGCTACAGTTACTCCCTTAAAGTGGGTCTTTATATAATCGCATGCATAATCCACGTTTTGAGATATAGTTTGACAGAGCTCGTCTACCCATTCGTATCCTTCGTCAGAATACGCTCCTATCAGGGCATGCATAGAGAGAACGTTCATATTGTTGTAATGAGAGAGAGAACTTTCTTTTTCTACTCTGTGGCGGATTCGTTCGTTGTATATGATGTGATAAGCACCGATAAGACCTGCAAGATTGAAGGTCTTTGACGGAGCATAGAGAGCAACCGTTCGGTTCTTGGCATCTTCACTTACCGATTGTGTGGGGATGTGCTTGTATCCGGGCATTATAATGTCGGACCATATTTCATCGGATACCACGTATACGTCATATTTTTTAAAAAGTTCCATTGCTTTTTCTATTTCCCATCTTTCCCATACTCGTCCTGTGGGATTGTGAGGAGAACAGAAAACAGTTGCATGGATATGGTTGCTTAATATCTTTTCTTCCATATCGTCGTAATTCATACGCCAGATCCCGTTTTCGTCGGTCTCAAGCCGGCTTGAGACAATGTTATAACCGGCGTTGCTTAAGGAATTGCGGAACCCTACGTAAAGAGGAGAGAGAACCAGAACGTTGTCACCCTTTGAGCAGAACGTACCTATGGCAGAGAGAAGTCCTCCCAATACACCATTTTCGTATCCTATATTTTCGGGGGTAAGATCATCTACTCCGTTACGTATTTTGTGCCATTTTATGATCGACGTATAATATTCTTCTTTGGGATAGAAATATCCGAAAGCAGGGTGAGAAGCTCTTTCTGCAATAGCCTTGCAGACTGTGGGAACTGTTGGAAAATTCATATCTGCTACCCACATCGGTATTATATCGAAACCGTCTTTGGGTTTATTCGGAGCTATATCGGTACCAAGCCCGTCGACAGCCAGTGCGTCTTTGCCTCTTCTGTCCATAACGGAAGTAAAATTGTATTTCATATTTTTCTCCTTCGGGGAATTTTTCTCATTATATCATATTTTGTCGTATATTACAATCACGGTGTTTATTGACTTTTTTTCTCCGAAGTTATAATATACTTATGAAAGGTGGTTTGAGGTCTTTATGGAGTGGCTTTTGTACGTGCTGTCGATTTTGGGCATAGCGATAGTACTTATTCTTTTAACATCATTTATTTGTTTTTTGAAAGTTTTTTATTCGCCCAAAAGAAAGCTCCCCGGTCCTGATGAGTATGAAATACCCGAGGGAGAAATATATGAGGTATATCGCGAACAGATGACAGGATGGATAAAGTCTATTCGTACTATGCCCCATGAGGATATTTCCATAAAATCATTTGACGGACTGACATTGCGCGGAAAATATTATGAATATAAAAAGGGTGCCCCAATAGAACTACAGTTTCACGGATACCGCGGATACGGTGAGCGCGATCTCTGCGGAGGTGTGGAGAGGTGCTTTGCTCTTGAAAGAAACGTAATTGTGATAGATCACAGAGCCAGTGGGACCAGTGACGGGCATGTTATAAGTTTCGGTATAAATGAGAGGAAGGACTGCCTTAGATGGATCGATCGTACCATGGAAAAGTTTGGTAAGGACGTTAAAATAATCATTACCGGTGTTTCTATGGGAGCCGCAACAGTAGTAATGGCATCCGGTATGGAGCTTCCCAAAAACGTTATATGCGTTCTTGCCGATTGCGGCTATTCCTCAGCAAAGGAAATAATAATGAAGGTGGTAGCGGATATGAAGCTTCCGCCCCGTCTGCTCTATCCTTTTATAAAGCTTGGAGCGCGTATTTTCGGCGGATTTGATCTTGAAGAGGATTCTCCCGTATCCGCCGTAAAGAGGTGTAGAATACCTCTTATTATGTTCCACGGAGATCAAGATGATTTTGTACCTTTTGAGATGAGTGAAAAGGTATTTAAAGCATGCCCGCATCAAAACAAAAGACTCGTTAAGATAAGCGGAGCGGGTCACGGTCTTGCATATCCTGCGGACAGAGAAGGATACGTAAGAGAAATGAAAGAGACTGTGAAAGAATGGAATTTATAGAAAAAGGCACATTTGGCGTACCTGCGATAAAGCAGTATTTTGCAATAAAAAATGCAAAGTACTGCTTTATTTTTATTTGTTAGTACAACTGACAGTTGAAATAAATCCAAATAATTGTATCTGGACTTTCAGGAAAATTATGCTATAATATAAGCAGAACCGGTTCAGATAATAAT